>JBGPFT010000221.1:0-4301 GCA_041483475.1 Fibrobacteria bacterium
CCCAATGACAGATGGATGCCGCACATGCGCTCGTAGGTTCCGATGTCGCAAACCGTGCGTTCCCGCGTGAAAGCCCGATTCATGCCGAAGCCCAGTTCGCGCACCCAGATTTCGCCTTCGTCGGCGCGGATGTTCTCCAAGACTTTTTCGAATTCGGGAGTGGAATCGATGGCCCCGACCACTTTGCCTTTTTCGATCACCAAGGTGACCGGTTTTTCCGGCTTGTTCACCTGGAAGGAAAGATCGGCGAAGGCGAAAATGCGCAGGCGACCGTTCACCAATTCCGGATCTTTCGCCTCCGTGAAAACCTCGCCGATGGGAAATTGGCCCCCGACGTTTTTCATGCCGCGATAATCGCCCACGTTCAATTTCGCGGGTTCGAAGGAGGAAGAGAAGTCCAGGCGCTCGCCTCCGCTGTCCACCGCGCCGGAGCGGGCTTGATCGATGCGCTCTTTCAGCTTATGGCCCACGCCGCGATAATATTCGGGATCATAGGACAGCGAATCGATGTAGAGAAAGGCCTCCTCCCCCGTCATGCGTTCGAGATGCGGATGTTCGATCACCTTGATGCCGCGCTGGAAAAGTTCCACGCGAATACGGAAAGCGTCGAGGCGAAAGCTGGTCGATTGGATGAGAACGGACAAATCCAAAGGTTCGAGGCGTGCAAAAGCGCTGAGGATGGACTCGGGCGTTACCGCGTCGAAGTCGAGGAGTTCGGCCCCGGGAAGGCACCGACGATAGGCTTGGGAAAGAACGGCCCCCAGCTCGCAGCGCGCGTCGAATACGATGGCGGCTTTGCGCGGAGCCGAATGTTCGACGGCAATGGATAGGATGTCGCGGATATGCTTTTCCGCGGCGTCTACCGCCGTTTTCATCCCTCCGCTTCCCCGCCCGATACCAGTTCGATGCGCGTGATTTCCGCCGTCGTGCCCACGCGCATGGGCGGCCCCCAATAACCGGTTCCAGCGCTTACATAAATCCAGGTTTTATCGACTTGATGTAAACCCGAGATGAACGGTTGATCCAAATGCACCAACCAATTGAACGGGACCATTTGCCCCCCATGCACATGTCCGGAAATTTGCAGATCCACTCCGACCTGAATGGAGTCCTTAAGGGATTTAGGTTGATGGGCCAACATCACCAAGGCCCGGGACGGATCCCTGCCTTGCGTGGCCTTAACCATGTCCTGTCCATGATGAGGAAGCATTTGCGCCGCGCGGATATCGTCGACGCCCGCGAGATCGAATAGACCGCGGATATCGACCCGCTCATTGCGCAACACGCGAATGTTCAACGTCTCCAAATAGGCAATCCATGAATCCGCCCCCGAATAATATTCGTGGTTGCCGGTGACGAAGAAAACCCCGTCCTTGGCCCGCAGGTCGCGCAAGGGTTCCACCTGTTCCCGTAATTGCTCCACGGAACCGTCGACTAGATCGCCGGTGATGACGATCAGGTCCGATGCGAGCGCGTTGGCTTCGCGCACCACGGATTCGACGAAGCCGCGGCCGAGGGTGGGGCCCACATGCATGTCGGTGATCTGCACGATGCTGTAACCCGAGGCGTTTTCCGGTAACTTTGCGAGGGGCACCCGGATGCGGTGTATTTTAAAGCCCCGGGCCGCGTTAAGCATTCCCCAAATGCCCGTGATTCCGGAAAAGGCCCCGACTCCGGTCGCCAAGGCGCGCAGGACGAACTTGCGGCGTTCCGGATCCGTCGGGAAAATTCCCAGCACCGACGCCGCGCCGCGGCCCATGTCACTGATCACGGCGAACAGGAACAAATACAGGGCAAAGCCCATCCAGATATAAGCCGCCCAGGACAGCGGAACTTCCAACCGGCGGGGAGCCAGACGCAGCGAGAGGATGGCCGCCGGGATCAAGGCCGCGAGCGCGAAAAGCGAAATCGCCATCGCGTTTCCCCAGGGCGCCGGCCAGGCCGCGTCGCGCACCAAGCGGGCCCAGATGTACCAATGCATCAGCCCGGCCAGCAGGGAGATGATCCCCGCGAAAATGAGCAATCCCGAGATTTTCATAGATGCCGTTCCGAAAGTCTTTCCCCGTCCAGTAACCTACCTTAAAACCCGTGAAACTGCCTCAGCCCCTGCAAAGCCCCCTGTCACGGCGCCTGTTCGCCTGGGCCCTGTGCGCCGTGGTCGCGACCATTTTGGTGGAATCGTCCGCGCAACTTTACTTCAGCTATACGGAAGACGTGGGGGGCATTCGCCAGAATATCCGGGAAACCTTGCGCTACCATCTTCCTTCCTTGGGCCACGGGCTGTATCGCATGGATGAAGAACAAGTGCGAATGGATTTGGACGCGCTGCTGCAAGATCCGGAAATCGCCTATTTGGCCGTCCGGGGAAGTTCCGATCTGCGCAACTTCAAGGTCGAAGTGGGAAACAGCCGTATTACCCATGCGATTTTCCAGAGTTACCGCCTCAGCCACCGCCTGCCGGCCGGCCAATCCCTTCCCGTGGGATCCCTCCAGGTGGCCATCGATTTATCCGAGGCGCGCGCGCGTCTTTGGCATAACGCCCTGGTCAACCTGCTTTCCAACGGCCTGGCCGTCTTGGCGGTGTCCTTGACCATTCTTTTTCTCATGCATATCGGCGTCACTCGGCATTTGCACGTGATGGCGCGCCATGCCGCCGCCATCGACTTGAGCCGGCTGGATCGTACCCTGAAGCTCAAGCGGCTTTTCCGCCGGCAGCGCCCCGATGAAATCGATCAGGTGGTGCACGCCTTGAACGACCTGCAAATCCGCTTGCAGGAAGACATTCAACAACGCACGCAGATAGAGCGCCGCCTGCAGCAGGCGCAGAAGCTGGAATCGCTGGGCACTTTGGCGGGCGGGGTGGCGCATGACATCAACAATGTGCTCGGCATCATCCTGGGGCAAACCGAATTGGCCTTGGCTTCATTGCCTCCGGACGCTCCCGCCCGCGAGCGGCTGGAGTTGTCGTTGCAGGGGGTGGATAGGGCTAAGGACATCGTACGGCAAATCCTGGCCTTCGGTCGCCGCGCCGAGGTGCAGCGGCGTCCCGTGGACATCGCCCGCGCGGTGAAGGACTCCCTCACCTTGCTCCGAGCCACTTTTCCAAAAACCATCGAGCTGAAAACCGACATCGCGGGGGATTCCGGCCGCGTCATAGCCGACCCCACCGAAATCCAGCAAGTGCTCATGAACCTATGCAATAACGCCGCCCAGGCCATGGAAGGAACGCAAGGAACCATTTTCGTCAGCCTGCAAGCCCTGACGGTGGAACGCGACGACGGCGAAGCCAAAGTCGGGGCACCCGAGGGTGCCTATGCCCTGCTCACCGTGCGCGACACGGGGGGCGGCATGGATAAAGAAACGCTGGAACGCGTCTTCGAGCCCTATTTCACCACCAAGGACATCGGCAAGGGTACAGGCTTGGGTTTGTCCGTGGTGCATGGAATCGTTACCGGCCTTAAAGGAGCAATCACCGTGCATAGCGCGCTCGGAATGGGCGCCACTTTTCGGATCTTTCTTCCCAGTGCCACCGACGAAAAAGAAGCCGAGCCTTCCGAATCCGCGGCCGGTCTCGTTTCCGGAGGCAAGGAGCGCGTTCTGCTCGTGGACGACGAAGAACTCCTGGTCCAAACCACAGGCGATTCCCTGGAAAAGCTGGGGTACCGCGTCATGCGCTTCTATGACAGTCAAAAGGCTTTGGATTTCTTCCGGGAAAATCCCGAGGCCATTGATTGCCTCGTCACCGATCTCACCATGCCCAAGCTGAACGGGGTGAATTTGGCCGCGGCGGTACAGGCCTTGCGCCCCGGCCTGCCTGTGGTGCTTTGCACGGGGTTCAGCGAGCGCCTGGATGAAACTAAATCCAAGAGGATGGGGTTGTCCGCCTTTGTGATGAAACCGGTGTTAAGGGCGGAAATGGCGCGGGTTCTCCGCCGGGTTTTGGATCAACGGTCCCAGGCAGCGATGCCGGTATAATGCTGAAATTAATGGTTTTCCACCATTATTTTCAATAATCTTTCAACATTTACATTGAAAAGTACCCTTGTCAACCCTCGTGAAAATTTTATCGGCTGCGGACAGGGAAAAAATATTTTTCAACCTTCCTCACCTAACATTTCGTGATGATGTGTGTGAAAATTTTTCCGATTCGTCTTCTCACCTTTATCCCGGCATAAACGCAGTACTTCTCCTTATTCTTTCGTTTCCTGTCTAACTTTTCATAACCATTTCGATTCGTTCGGCCTTATCTGTTTTTTTCCTTAATTCTCCCTCTTTTTCAACAATCTTATCCCTGTTCCTTC
>JBGPFT010000222.1:0-4295 GCA_041483475.1 Fibrobacteria bacterium
GGACTTTTATTCGCGAACAAAGGAACGGCGGAATTGATGGGGAAGCCCGTGGGACCGGCCTCGCTGCGCCGCGAGGTGGGGTATTTGCCCGAGCAACCTTATTTCTACGACTATCTCACGGGCGCGGAATTCCTGCGCTTCTATGGCGGACTGTCCGGGCTCTATGGCGCGACGTTGCGGGATCGCATCGGCGACTCCTGCGCCCGCACCGGTATGCGCGGCGAATGGCTGGATCGCAAACTGCGGACTTACAGCAAGGGAATGCTGCAACGCATAGGCCTCGCGCAAGCCTTGTTGTCCCGTCCCCGGCTGCTGGTGCTCGACGAGCCCATGTCGGGCCTCGATCCCTTGGGCCGCCGCGAAGTCCGCAACTTACTGCGCGATTTGCACGCGGAGGGGGTCACCGTCTTTTACTCCAGCCACGTTTTGTCCGACGTGGAGGCGCTTTGCACCCGCATCGCCATGTTGGTGGATGGAACGGTACGCCGTCAAGGCGCGCTTGACGAGGTGCTGGTGGGGGGAAAGGAAACTTTCCTGGTCGCCGTGGAGAAACCGTTGGCCGGCCCGCTTCCTGATCCACGTTGGTATGCCGTCGACGCCATGCACGTGGAATGCCCCGATCAGGAAGCGAAAGCGGCCTTTCTCGTTTGGGCCTTGGCGCAAGGCTTGGGCATCCTCACGGTGGAAAGGCGGCGCGCGTCATTGGAGGATGTATTGGCGGCGGAGGCGGCGAGGATTTTATGAGAACCCTGTGGGTGCTGGCCATCAACGCCTTTCGCGAAACGGTGCGGGATAAAATTCTCTACAACTTGGTTTTCTTCGGTCTGGGCCTCATCGCGTTTTCGCTGCTGCTGGGCGAATGGTCGGTGTTCGCCCGGGAAAAGGTGATCAAGGATTTCACCTTGGCGGTGATGTCGCTGTTCGGCCTGTTCATGGCGGTGTTCGTGGGCATCGGCTTGATCCAAAAAGAAATCCAGCGCAAAACCGTGCTCACCTTGCTGGCGCGGCCTTTTCCGCGCTGGCAATTCCTGGCGGGAAAATACCTGGGATTGCTGGCGGTGCTTTTGCTCAACGTCGTGGTGATGACTGCGTTCTTCTACGCACTATTGTGGTATACGAATTCGCATCCGACGGCCGCCTTGCTCAAGGCCATTTATCTCGTCTATCTCGAAATGGCCGTGATCGTGGCCGTGGCTTTGTTGTTCTCCTCCTTCTCCACCCCCGTGCTTTCCGCCCTCTTCACCTTCGGCGTCTATGTCGCGGGGCATCTCTCCGGCGATATCATGGGCCACTTGGATTTCCTCAAGCGCTACGCCCAGCAATTGCCCGGCGCTGCCCCGTTTCCCGCCTGGATGGAAAAAGGCGTGCGCGTGGCCTATTACTTCATCCCCAACCTGGAAAATTTCAACATCCGCGGCCGCGTGGTCTACGATCTCCCCATCCCACAGCATTATATCCTGCATACGTCGCTGTACGGGATTTTCCTGATCGCGCTGTACCTGGGCGGGGCCTGTTTGATCTTTAGGAAGAGGGATTTTATTTGAGGCGATGAATTTTCCCGTTGGATCATTTAAGATGAAATTTCTGTTCATACCCCTGATATTATTCAGTTCATTGGCCGCTTCGGGAAATAAAAATCAAAAATCGGTTGATAGAACATTCAAAATAATTTTGAGAGATTATTCGGATAGCCTTCCGATTAAAAATATTGAAATTATCGTTGTCGAATCGCAATCCTGCACCAACTGTTCCAAAGCCTGTGAGGACTGCAGCAAAGAGGCCGGGCCAACAAAACCGGCGCATAGAGAAGAGCCGTATATTTATTACCCGAAAGATCCCCGGGAATTTAAATCAAGAACAAATGATCGCGGCGAAGCAACATTTAATCTCCCGCCGCCGCGTACGGACTATGTAACCGCGGCCATTCAAGTTCCGGAATATTTTGGCTGGCCGAATGAACTATTGGAAAGGAAATACAAGATTACCAGGGATTCGAGCTACCACGAAACCGTGGACCGCCGCGAATACCTTAAAAGAATTTTAAGGATAAATTTGATTCCCTTGAAAATGGTTGTGATTAGAAATGAGACTCAAGCCATCAGGGCGTCAAAGGAAAATAACGAAATTAAAACCTGGCTCAAAAATAATCCCGGCGCCGTGATTACCTGCAAAAACAACGGGCTGAATTGGCAAGTCGGCTACGGTTATGAGAACAGATATAAACGGCTGGTTTTGATCGACGCTCTCGACGGTTCCGCGCAAATAATCGGAAGATGGATCCCGTAGAAAATGCGAACGATTGGCTTCATGCCCGGTTCTTCCGCAGCTGCTTGAGATCAAAACTCGGACGCAGGTTGGTGAACTCCTTGGCGAAACGCTTGCGACGGCGTTGTTTTGCGACGGATTGGATGGATCGGGCCGTTTTATTCCGGCTCATGAGAGGAAACTTTTCGGGATGATCGACGGATTCCAGCGCGAGGTCCACATCTAAATCCGGCCAATAAAGATGATCGGAATGGAGCAGTTGCACGTTCGTGATCCGACCCACCGGGACGTCCTTGAACCAGGGGAAATCTTCGAAAGGAAGGAAGCTCTCCCGGCCTCCGACAAGTATCCAGAAGCCGTGCGCGGAGATGTTGGTGACCTCAATTTCTGAAATGCTTTTTCCATGCAGCGCGGATTTCGGCATCATGCCTCCCGATGAAAGCCAGGGCTCTGGCGAGTTGGCGTTGATTTAAGCCATGGTTTTGAGCTAATGATATCTCCGGGGTGAGCCAGAACTTCGCTTCTCCCTCGGCGTGGTGGACGTGCACATGCATTCTTTCCTCTTCCCGTGAGAAGAAGTAGAAGCGAAACCCTCCGGATCGAAAAACCGTCGGGCTCACAAAGCCGCCTTTCCGACCCGCCTGGGATTGTCTTGGGCGTACTGCGCCATAACATTGTTTCCAGTATAGCTTCTCCTTTTCCTGCTTAAAAGGGGAAGGCCGAATTTGTGTTGCGTGGCTGCTCGGAGAGGTACTTTTCCCTTCCCAGACATCGGAGGCACTATGAAAGGCAAACAAGTCTTAATCACGGGTTCCACCGCCGGCATCGGCAAAGCGGCCGCCATGGCCTTAGCCAAATTGGGCGCGGGAGTGACCATCCACGGGAGAAACGCCGTGCGCTGCGAAGAGGTGGCGGCGGAGATCAAGCTGTTGACGGGAAACGCCAATATCGACACCTTGCCCTTCGATCTCAGCTCCACCAAAGCGGTGAGAATAGCTGCGGAGATCTATAAGGCACGCCATCCCAAGCTGGACGTGCTGGCGCTGAACGCCGGGGTGTTCCTGGCCAAGCGCGAAGTGAGTGAGGATGGGTTCGAGAAATCCCTAGCCATGGGTTTTGTCGGCCATTTTTTGCTGACCCAGCTTCTACTACCCAATCTCCAGGCCGTCGGCGATGCGCGCATCGTCACCGTGGCCGCGCCTTTGGACCGGGTCAAAGTCGATTTCAATAACCTGCAATTGGAAACCGGTTATTCGTTCATGAAGGCCGTGCCCCAATCCAAATGCCTGCTGGTGATGGCCATGCTGGATTTGGCCAAACAGTATTCCGGGAAAGGCATCACCTCGAATTACATGCATCCGGGATTGATCAAAACTGGAATTTTAAAGGAGACGCCTTGGATTTTGCGGACGGCTTTGAAAGTGATCGGAGCTTCGCCGGAAAAAGGTGCGGACACCATGGTTTATCTCGCCTCCGCGTCCGAACTTAAAGGCGTCACCGGAAAATTTTTCGCCTCCCGCAAGGACAAGCCGTTCAAGGGCATGGTCGCGGATCCGACGAACTGGGAGAAAGCTACCGGGATTGGAATGAAATTATCGGGATTGGGATAGGGCCGGCCTTTAATCCCTTTTACCATCCCGCCAAAGCAAAACGTTCCGGCAGCCGCGTGATTTTGCGGCCGGACAAGGTGTAAATGGGAAGGCGCAAGGAAAGGCGGTTTTGGGAAAGGGGAGGGGATTTCAGCGCTACGGGTGGATCTTGCGGCGCAGTGAGGATGATGCCTCCGGAACCCACGGCCACGAATTGGTTGTTTGCCCATTTCATGGAGAGTAAATCGTTTGTGGTTCCAGAGTTTCGTCGGGTCCAATTGATGCCGTCCGGCGAACTGATCACGGTACCCGCGTCTCCCACGGCCACGAGTTGGCTGCCCGTCCACGTCACGGAATAGAATGAAGAGTTCGTCGTTCCCGAGTTTCGGCCTGTCCAATTGATGCCATCCGGCGAAGTCAGCACGGTGTGCGCCCACCCCA
>JBGPFT010000223.1:0-4272 GCA_041483475.1 Fibrobacteria bacterium
ATTCGGAAGGGGATTGCCTGGCGCGTTATAAAGTGCGGTTGGACGAAATGGATCAAAGCATAGCCCTGGTGCGGCAGGCCATGAAATTGCTGGAGCCCGGCCCCATTTCGGCGTTGAACCAGAAACAAGCCCTGCCCGACAAAACTTCCACCTACACCGACATGGAATCGCTGATCCACCATTTCAAGATGATCATGCCGGGATCCGAGCATGGCCTGCCCGTGCCGATCACCGATTTGTATTCCGCCACCGAGGCTCCGAACGGGGAATTGGGTTTCCATCTCATCTCCGACGGCAGCTCGAATCCTTGGCGCGTCCGCATCCGGCCGCCGTCCTTCATCAATTACCCGATTCTCAGCAAGCTTCTGAAAGGCGCCATGCTGTCGGATCTCGTGGCCATCCTGGCCTCGTTCAACATCATCGCCGGGGAGCTCGATCGATGAAGACGCTTTCGCCCGAGCGCCTGCGCCGTTTCCACGACATGGTGGACGATTACCCCAACAAGCGATCCATGCTGATGATGACCTTGCGCCTGGTGGAGGAGGAATTCGGCTGCATCGACGATGCGGGGATGGAAATCGCCGCCGAGCTTTGCGGGGTTGCGCCTTCGCATGTGCAGGGCATGGTGACTTTTTACACCCATTTCAAACGCCCCGATCACGGCCGGCACCGTTTCATGGTTTGCGCCACGCTCATGTGCGCCCTGGACGGTAACACCGATCAGGCCTTGAAACAGATCAAGGACAAGTTGGGATTAAGCCCCGGCGAGAAAACCAAGGACGGTTTGTTCTCCTGCGAAAAAGTGGAATGCCTGGCCGATTGCGACCGGCCACCCGTGGTGCAAAAGGATTTCGAGCATTTCTGCGCCATGAAGGGTAAAGTCCTCGATGAGTACATCGATGGGCTGCTGAAAAAGGAAGGCAAGACCCCGGAGGCTTATCGCGCCGTTCCGGGCGCGCCCATGGATTTGCGGGTATCCGTGCTGCCTTCGCATTACAACTTCGTGGGCGATGCTTCGCGCACCACTGCGGTGCCGCCTCCGCTGCATACGCCGCTTTCTGCGCCGGTGGCCGACGGCGTCAACATGAACGGGGCCAAACATGGCTGAAGCGTTCAAACCCGTAATCCTTCGCCACATTAATGAACCGGGATCTCACACTCTCGATCATTATCTGGCGCGCGGCGGCTATGAAACCGCGCGTTCCTTGGTGGGAACTGCGGATCCGGCCTCGCTGATCAAAATCGTGACGGACTCGGGCCTGCGCGGCCGCGGGGGCGCGGGTTTTCCCACGGGCAAGAAATGGAGCTTCCTGGCCAAGGGCACTGGCAAGCCCATTTATCTGGCGGTGAACGCCGACGAAAGCGAACCCGGCACTTTCAAGGATCGCCATATCCTGGAAAAAGATCCGCATCAATTGCTGGAAGGCGTCATCCTCACCTGCTGGGCCATACAAAGCCGGCACGCCTTCATCTATTTGCGCGGCGAGTTCATCCTAGGTTATGAGCGCATGGGAGCCGCGCTGGCCGAAGCCAAGGCCAAGGGTTTCATCGGAAAGAACATCTTCGGCAAAGGCTTCGACCTTAAGGTCGTGGTCATGCGCGGGGCCGGGGCCTACATATGCGGCGAGGAAACCGGCATGCTTTCCTCCATCGAGGGCGGGCGCGGTTATCCCAAGATCAAGCCGCCGTTCCCCGCCGTATCGGGGCTGTTCCAATGTCCCACCATCGTGAACAATGTCGAGACTATCGCCGCCGTCACCCACATATACAAGCATGGCGCGGCCTGGCATAAGCAATGGGGCACGGAGAAAAGCCCCGGGTTCAAACTTTTCTGCCTTTCCGGCGCAGTGAAAAACCCCGGGGTGTATGAAGTGCCGCTGGGCATGCCCATGAAGGAGTTCATCGAGGTTTATGGCGGTGGCTTGGTCGAGGGCCGTTCGCTCAAGGCCGTGATCCCCGGCGGGTTGTCGGCCCCCCTGCTCACTCCCGAGATGGTGGAGAAATGCACGCTGGACTATGAAAGCCTGGCGGCCTTAGGGTCCATGCTGGGTTCGGGCGGCATCACCGTGCTGCATGACGGCGTGGACTTGATGTCGGCGGTGACCAATACCATGCGCTTTTACCATCACGAAAGTTGCGGGCAATGCACGCCTTGCCGCGAAGGCACGGGCTGGTTGGAAAAACTGGCGCATAAATTCCACGCGGGCCATGCCCATGCCGGCGACGTGGATCTTGTGGGCGAGGTGGCCCAGAACATGCGGGGCCGCACCATTTGCGTGCTGGCCGACGCCGCGGCCATGCCCATGCAAAGCTATCTGGAGCATTTTCGCGGGGAATTCGAGAAACGGGTGCATGAGCCCGCCTACGTGGAACGCCAACGCACGGCCCGCGACGAGATCACGCCCGAGGCCAAGCGCGAAACCGTGGCCCACGGCGCGCCCAACGTCACGGATGTGGGAATGGGGACGGATAGGGTATGAGCGCTCGTCTCGGTACGCCACTTTCAATGGCTACTCGACGAGCGAAGCTTCGCTCACCGAGTAGCCGAATGCAACAACGTCAAGTCAAGGTGTACCGAGGTGAGCGATGAAAGAAATCAAGATGAAAATCGACGGCAACGAGGTTTCGGTTCCGGCGGATTGGACGGTGATCCGCGCCTGCCACAAGAACGGCGTCGACGTGCCGCATTATTGCTATCACCCGGATCTTTCCATCGCCGGGAATTGCCGCATCTGCATGGTGGGGGTGAAGGGCATGCCGCGTCCCGTGGTGGCCTGCGCGCAGCCCGTGGCCGAGGGCATGGAGGTGACGACCACGGGCAAGGACGTGGAAGAGGCGCGCAAGTCGGTGATGGAATTCTTGCTCATCAACCATCCGCTCGACTGCCCCGAATGCGATCAATCGGGCGAATGCAAGCTGCAGGATTACAGCGTGGAATACGGCCGCGATCACGGCCGCTTCCACGAGGACAAGGTCCGTAAATCCAAGGCCACCTTTGGGCCCCACGTGAAATACTGGGGCTCGCGCTGCATCGTCTGCACGCGCTGCGTGCGTTTCACCGACGAGGTGTCAGGCACCGGGGAATTGGGCGTCATCTACCGCAGCGACCGCAGCGAAATCGCCTTGTTCCCCGGCAAGAACCTCGAAAATCCGCTGTCGATGAACACCGTGGACATTTGCCCCGTGGGCGCCCTGGTCTCTTCCGATTTTCTGTTCCAAAGCCGCGTCTGGCATTTGCATTCGCAGCCGTCGCTATGCGCCGATTGCGCGGTGGGTTGCAATTCGCGCGTGGATCTCGACGCTAAGAACCAAATCAAGCGCATCGTGCCGCGCCGCAACGACGCCGTGAACAAGGAATGGATGTGCGACCATGGACGCCTTTCCTTCGATTATGTCCACGAGCATCGGTTGCAAAAGCCCATGGTTCAAGGCCAGGATGCCACCTGGAAGGAAGCCCGCCGCGCCGCCTTGGATTTGCTTTCGGCCCCCGGCTCCATCGCCTTGATCTCGGCCTGGAACACCAACGAGGCGATGAGTTCCATCAAGGGCTTTCTCGCCTCCGAATTCCCTTCCGTCCGCATCTTCGGCTACGGCAATTCCAAGGGACCCGATCAAGTTTTCCCCGGTTTCACCATCAGCGGCGATAAGAATCCGAATCGGGCCGGGATGAAAGCTGTGTTGGGCATCGAAGATCCCGAAGCCTCGCTCAAGGCTTTGGCGGGCGAAACCGGTTCCATCGGAACCTTGCTGCTGGTCCATAACATTCCCGATTTCAAAGTTGCGCCGGAACGGAAAGCCGTATTGGATAGGGCGCAAAACGTGGTGCTGCTGGACTTCGCCGCAGGCGAACTCCTTTGCTACGGCAATGTGGCCGTGGCTTTGCCGACTTTGACCTCTTTCGAAAAAACCGGATCCTTCGTCAACAAGAACGGCTTGACGCAAACCTTCGAGTCGGTGATGGAGCCGGTGACCTATGGCATGCCGGAAACCGAAATCATGGCGGCTCTAAGACAGGAAATCAAAAGCGGAGTGAAGGCGTGAGCGCTCGTCTCGGTACGGCCTTTGGCCTACTCGACGAGCGAAGCTTCGCTTACCGAGTAGCGCGAATTTCATTCTCCAGTCACCCGACAAGCGCGTACCGAGGTAAGCGAAAATGATCCTTTCTCTGCTTCAAAACCCAATCATCCTCGTCCTGATCAAAATGGCCGTGGCCCTCGGCATCGTGATGTCCGCCGTGCCCATGCTGGTGTGGATGGAGCGGAAAGTCTCGGC
>JBGPFT010000224.1:0-4258 GCA_041483475.1 Fibrobacteria bacterium
CAGGTATTGCTGCACGGCTTCCCGCACCACGTCGCTGCGGTGCAGATGTTCCCGCTTGGACATCCGATCCATGGATCGGATGTCCAAGCGGGAACATCTGCACCGCAGCGACGTGGTGCGGGAAGCCGTGCAGCAATACCTGGTACGCCAGGAGTTCCACGCCCTGCGGCGCAGTCTCATTCCGGACGCGCAAAAGCGCGGTATTTTCACGGATGAGGATGTGTTTCGCCTGGTGTCATGAGGGTTTTCCTCGACACCAACATTCTCGTTTCGGGATTCGTCGCACACGGGGCTTGCGCCCAGTTGGTCGAGGAATGCCTCGATTCCCATCGAGTTGTTCTTTCGGAACAGGTTCTGAGGGAGTTTTCCTCGGTCCTGCTCAATAAATTCCGTTCCCCGGCCGAAAAGGTGAATGCTGCAATCCAGCTCCTATGCGCCGCGTGCGAAATTATGAATGATCCTTCTGAATCGCCCTCCGTTTGTCGTGATGCCGCGGATAATGCCATTCTGGCCGCAGCCAAGGCGACAAGGGTGGATTGCTTGATCACCGGAGATGCCGATTTGCTGGTGTTGCATCCCCACGAAGGCATGCCGATTCTGAATCCGGCGGGATTTTGGCGTTTCGTACTTACCCAAGCGCCAGGGTAAAATCATCCCCCATTTTTTGACGGGTTCTAGATTTACCCCGTCATGCTTCGCTTCCCTCTCTACCTCCTTTTCCTCGCTTTCTTGACTGTGGGGGCTAGGGCCGCACTTTCCCCCGTTCCCGCGGATACGGCCCGGGAAGAGGAGTCGGACACTTCCGCGGTTTCCGATATCGGCGCCGTTTCGGAGACTCCGCAACTCCCCTTTGAAATCCGCCCGCCGTCCCGCGCCCAAGTCGCCGCTTTTCAAACCGCCTGGCGTCGCGCCTTGTTAGCCTTTCGTGCCGGGGGATACGCTGACGCCGCCCGGAATTTGCGCGGGGCCGAGGCTTCGGAAAAACTGGCCCAAGTATATCGCGCCGCGTTTTTTGCCCAGGCCTGCATGCGCGCGGGGTTGATGCGCGAGGCGGACAGCGCCGCAAAAGATGTTTTACGCTGGGTGCGCGGCGAAGGCTGGCAGCGGCATTTCTACACCATCCGCCTGCGCGCTTTCGATTTCAGCGGTGCGTCCGTTTCAGCGCTGAAGGAGTTCTGTGATCAGGCCTTGCAGGCGCCGCTGGAAGCGCGCGCCCAGGCCGATTTGCTTTACCGCCTGCTCGCCTTGGACAGCTCGGCTCTTCCCGGATCGGAAAGGATGGCGGCGGCACGCCGACTTTTGCGCTTCGCTCCCAAGGAGCCCCGGCTGGATACGGTTTACCGGCGTTGGGCCGCGTTGTTTCCGCCCGGCAAGGGAGGCTGGGACGCGCAAAAGTTGATGTTGGACTGGGAGGAGAAACTCGGGTATTCCCAGAAGGCCTTGGCGCGCAATGCGGCCATGTCGACCTTGACCCCCGGCAAGGCGGAAAAGCAGGCGCTGCAATGGGACGCCGCCAATATCGCCTTCCGCAAGGGGGCGATGACGGAGGCCATTCGGCAATACCGGCAATACCAGGATCGCAATGGAGACGCCCCGGACGTTTTTCTCCAATTGGCCCGCGCTTACGACAAGCTGGCCGACACGGCCCGATCGCGGATGTGGTACGCCTGGTTCGCGGAGAAATATCCGCGCCATCCGAAAAGCGGGGAAGTTTTCTGGATCCGGGCCTTCGACGCGGAAACGGAAGGGCGCAACGCGGAGGCCGTGGAGCTTTATCTCCGCCAGTCCGCGGAATATCCGGGCACGCGCCGCGCCGATTGGGCCCGTTTTCGGGTCGGGTTGGTCTACTATAAGCGCGGAGATTTTTCCGCTGCTTTTCAGGCTTTCCAAGCCCTGAGGGTAGCGGACACTTCCGCGCCCGCACTTTCCGCCGGGCTTTATTGGGAATCGAAGTCCCTTCTTGCGCAAGGCGATTCTTCGGCGGGCCGGAACGCATTGCTTGAATTGGGAACCCGTTACCCTTTCAATTTCTACGGTCATTTGGCCCGCTTTCAGTTGTCGGCGCAAGGTGCATGGCCAGAGTCGCTGGAATGGCGCAACCGTTTTCCTTCGGCGTCGGCCGAGGAGGCGAAGGATTGGCTGGCCCGGAACGCGCCCGGTTTTTCCGACTCCCTCGATCGTTCCGGGGAAAGCGCCTATCTCCCGGTGGCGAAACTTTTGCAATGGCATTTGGACACCTTGGCCATTCTGGCCCTGCGAGGTTTACCCGAGGCTCCGCCCTCCAACCCGTGGCTGCTGTACATCGACGCGCGCCGTTTCCAGGCTGCGGGACTTTGGAGCGAAGCGGCGCGCTTCGGGATCAAGTTGGGGAATATCATCCCCATCGAAAATTGGGCCTCGGCTCCTCTCCCGGTATTGCGCGTCCTGTATCCCCCGGCCTATGCCGATCCGGCGCGCCTGGAGGCGGCTCGCAGCGGCTTGCCGGCGCCTCTTGTACAAGCCGTCATGAAACAGGAAAGCGGTTTCGACGCCCGTATCGTGTCCCGGGCCGGAGCACGCGGCCTCATGCAAATGCTGCCTTTCACCGGGGCCCTGCAGGCGGTCCGCGAGGGCTTGGTTGGATTCGAAGCGGACGCGCTCTTCGATCCCGAAACCAATTTGCGGCTGGGAACCGCCTTTCTCCGCGACGTAATCCGCCGCCACGGCGGAAACCTGTATTTTTCCCTGGCCCATTACAATGCGGGACCCAAGGCGCTGGCGCGTTGGATGCCCCAATTCTCCGGCCGTCCCATCGAGGAAGCCGTGGAGGATATAGGTTATTGGGAGACCCGGGATTACGTGAAGCGGGTGCTGGCGAATTATTGGACGTATCGGGAGTTGTATGAATCCTCACCCCCCGACCCCCTCTCCATGCCTAAACGCATGGAGAGGGGGGAGCGATAATGGGGAATGAAACATGGCGAACAAGATCGGGACTGCGAAGTTGCTGCGAAAACAAGACACGCCTTCGGAGCAAATCGTATGGGAAACGATTCGAAACAGGAAGCTGCTTGGGCTCAAATTCAGGAGACAGCATGCCATCAACGATTTTGTTGTTGATTTCTATTGTCCAGACTTGAAACTGGCGCTGGAGATCGATGGTAAGATCCACGAAAATCAACGAGAGTATGACGCGTTACGACAGAAAATTATCGAAAGTGAGAGTGTTGAATTTTTACGCGTTAATTCCGACGTTGTTGAGAATAGCATTGTGATGATTTCAAATTGGGTCGAAAACCACAAAAATCTCTGGCCGGAAAAACGTCTTCGACCTTCCCCTCTCCATTCGTTTAAGAATGGAGAGGGGCTAGGGGTGAGGGCGCTACTTGTATTTCTCCTCTCATACTCCTTTTCCCACGCCTGCTTCCCGCTCGCCCGCCTCAAATACGGGGGTGGGGGAGACTGGTATGCCGGTCCCACCATGCTGCCCAATCTCGCCAAGCGGCTGCGCGCCGATCTCGGCATCGACGTTTGCCCCGGAGAAAGAACGGTGGAACCTTGGGCGGGAAACCTGTACGAAACGCCGGTGTTATTCATGACGGGACATGGGAACTTCGCCTTCACCGAGGAGGAGCGCCCGGTGATCCGAGAATTCCTGCGCCGGGGCGGATTGTTGTTCGCGGACGACAATTACGGCCTGGCCGAATCTTTTCGCGCCGAGATGAAGATCCTATTCCCCCAACGCCCCCTGCGGCCGCTGCCGGCCGCTCGTTCCATCTTTCACAGCCATTTCAACTTTCCGCGCGGGCTGCCGAAAATCCATCAGCATGACGGCAAGCCGGCCACGGCTTACGGCATCGAAATCGACGGCCGAATCGCCGTGCTGTTCACCTATGAGTGCGATTTGGGGAATGGCTGGGAGGATCACGAAGTGTACAACGATCCCATCGCATCGCATGAGCAGGCGTTGCGCATGGGGGTGAACATCTTCGCCTGGTTCCTGGAAGGGGCCAGGGCCAAATAAAATGCGTCCGGTTTTATTCCGTCTGGCGGAGGAATTGGAACGCCATCGACGGCGAACGCTATCGGCGCTGTTCCTTCGCGGCGCAGCGCTATCGCTGTCCGGTCAGGCGGTATTGCTCCCCATCCTGGCCTGGAGTTCCTCGGCCCATCCTTATGACCCTTTTTGGATTCGAGCCATGGTGGCGTCTTATGCGCTGTACGCTTGGCCGTTGCTCGCGGCCCTGATCGCATGGTGGCGGGGTGGATTGGATGTCCA
>JBGPFT010000225.1:0-4257 GCA_041483475.1 Fibrobacteria bacterium
GCCCGGTTCAGCGGCAGCATGGAAATATCGGCCGTTTTCTCGCCCTCGTAGGTGTAATAGGGATTGGATCCGTTGACGAGATGGCCGAAATCAAAGAAGGATTTGATGGTGAGCTTATGGGTGACGGAGTCCCCCGAGCCCGCGTCTCCCCTCGCGGGCGCGACGGCGGCCGCCGCCATCGCCACGGCGAAAACACCGGAACGGATTATTCGACTGGGTCGGTTCATGATTTCTCCTCGCAACAGGGTCACGCCTTTATCCGCCGAATTCCAGCCGCACCAGGTAATACCAATGCGTCGGATTGCTGGTCAGCGGCATGTCGGTTTGATTGGAGTTATACAGGCGCAAACGCAGGTTGTCGTTCGCGATTTGGGCGTGAATATGGAACAGTCTCCCCACGCTTTTCTTGGCGTACAGGGACCACTTCCAATCATCACGGCTCGAGTTGACGGGAAAAACGATGTCCCCGGGCTGGAACGCGCCCCATCTGGGAAAACCGTTGTTGTTGTAAGCCTGGCTGTTGTTGAACCGGGCCGAATAATGCTCCGCTTGGAAAGAAAGGATGTCCAGCAGCGTGAAGACGGGGCAGCTGAAACCCAGCATCACGGGAATGCGTTCGCCGCGATCCTCGTAATAATAGAGTTGGTTCTCCCAGCCCAGCACCGCCGCTTCGGCGAACAGGCGCGGGCCTTCCTTTCCACCCATTCCTACCGGCAGCAAAAAACCCAGGTCGAGCGCGGCGCGCGCCATCAATTTGACTCCCCGTTGGGTCCAGTAATGCGATGTCACCGTGTAGGCGGGATTTGCCGGACCGGCCACTATGTTCTGAATCGCCAGGGAAGCGGCGCCGGACGGACCCGTATACAGGGTGGTGTCGCTTAAATTCGCCAAGGTGGAATCCACCTGGATGTATTGATTATCTGGATTCTTGGGCCGGGTGCGGCTGGGCGCGAAGGAAAACAAACGGTTATAAGCGACGCCCACGCCCATCTGGAAAAAAGGAAACGTCAGCGCCAATTCATAGGCCGGAGTGATGTCCCCCACCGGCTTGATGGCCGGCTCGACGAACAAATTGAGATCCTGCCCGAGAAATCCCTGCAAATGCGAAAGGTGGAAATGCGCGCCATAGGCGTCGTAAGCCGCGTGATTCAACAGATGAAAGCCGTCCGAATTCGTCACCGTCCCGGGATAGGTTCCGGAGCGATACAGGTATTCCCCCAGATTCATCGCGTCGCGGTTGTATTTGTAGGGGAAAATCCCGAATTCGGCGTAGGCGCTTCCGGGGGTGGAACCGAAATTCCGCTTGGCTCTCGATTCGTAAAGCCTGGGTTCGACGCGCACGGTCCTTTGATCCGGCGAAACCGCATCGAGATTGAACGGCCACCAGACGATGCCCTCGAAAGCGGCGGTGAACTCCCAGGCCCCCCCGTATTTGGCGGCTTGGGACAGCATGACGGTGTTTCTGTTCAAGGGATAAAATTTGAACTCTTCGGTGTGATCCTTCCCCTTCACGATTTGCCCGAGATCGATGGCCAAACCGGGCTCAAACTGCTCCCAATCCAACCCCACCGAGTCCCCCGCAGCGGCGACGGGAAGAACGGCGGCCAATGCGATGGTCTTCAGTTCGCGTATCATGGGATTTAAAGCCGCCGGAAAATTTAACCTTCCGCCGTGGTCCGAGAAGCCTAAAAACGACTGGGACAGTAGAATTATGCGGTTTTTATGTTGTCAGGGCAAACAAAGTTTTCGGAAACGCTAATTAAACGGGTTTTCCCATCGCCGCGTCGCAAGCGGCGCTGAAGCGATCCCAGACATAGTCGATTTGGGCCGGGGGCACCGGGCCGATGCGCTTCCATTTGCCGTGCAATTCCCGCACGATCTTGCCACGTTCCCCCTCGGGCTTCTCCACCAAGGCTTCGGCCGCGCGGATCAATTCCAGCTTGGCCTCGAGATTCCCCTGCCTATCCTGATCGCGCTTGGCCGAATGCTCGCCCAGACGATCGAAGAAGGCGTCGCAGGCGGCGCGGAAGCGGCGCCAGTATTTCTGATCCGCGTCGCGCGGGGCGGGACCGGTGACTTTCCAGCGCACCTGCAAGGCCTTGATCTTTTCGATGGCGGCCCGCCACTCGGTGGAATCGCGCAGCGATTCGGCCTCGAGGCAAAGATCTTCCTTGAGCTTGGCGTTCTCCTCGCGCCGCCGACGCTCCACGTCCAGCTCGGCGTAGTATTCGCGGGATTTTTCGTACAGGACGTCGCAGGTCTTGCGAAAGCGCTCGCGCAAGGCCTCGGCCTCTTCCCAGGGCACCTGGCCCACCGAACGCCATTCGTCCAACAGCTCCCGGAATTTCGGCACCACGCTGCGGGCATTTTCCAAAGGCTGCAGGGCTTCGAGTTTGGCGCATATGTCCTGTTTGCGACGGTGGTTGGACCAGCGATGCCATCCTAAGGTTTCCCATAGTCGATCCGCCGCCTCGCGATAGCGCCGGGACAATTCCCCCGTCTCCCGCGTCGCCGCAGAAAACCGCGCCTTCCACAGCCGGTGGATTTCCCGGGCGCGCTTATCCGCATCGTGCAAATTCGGGGACTCGGACATGGCGTTCAATTCCGCGATCCAGGTTTCCGCCTCGGCCGCGGCGCGGCGCCAGGCTTCGGCCCTTTTTTCCTCTTCCTCCTTGCGGATCTTGGCCGTCGCTGCGGTTTCAGCCTGCTCGCGCTCGGCCTCGGCCCGACCCAAAGCGATTTGCTCCTTTTTCCGCTCGGCTTCCTCGTGCTCGCGCACCAGGCGGCGTTCGTCCTCGATTTCCCGGGTACGGCGCGCCTCGGTTTCCACGGTTTCGCGTTCGTTCTTCACCGCTAGGCGCCCGTCATGCCGGGATCGAAACGCGGAAACCTGGCCGCGAAACCGGGCCAGAACTTCAAGCTCCACCCGCAATCCCGACGCCATCAATTCGCGCAGCGCGCTTTCGGCCTCGTCCACCTGCGAGCCCGTGGCATCCCAGGGGAAGGCGGGATTCGGAGCGGCTGAACCCGTGTCGGCTTTTTCCGCCGCGATCAAAAGCACCTGCAACTTGGCGCGATTGAGGGCGGAAGCGTCGGGTTTTTTCGCGCCCTCGAGGGCTTTCAATTTTTCCTTGGCGGCTTCGCGCACTTCGCGGCAACGCGCGTTCTTGGAGGCGGAACGCAAATACGATTCGCGATCGATTCTAGCCAGGGCCGCCAAGGCGATGTCCGGTAATTTCTCTTCCAGGGCCACCGCTAAAATCGCCCCGCCGTGTACGAGCAAGGCGGAGGCCGCGCGTCGCGTTTCGGGGGACAGGGCCGCGCGCGCCACGTCTTCGATGGACTTGGCGTCGGCTTTCAGCTCTTCCAGTCCTGAACGGATTTTTTCCGCCTCGGCGGATTTCGCGGCCTTCAGGCTTTCCGCCAGAGCCCGATTCAGGTTTTTGCGCGCGCTTTCCACCACGCCCTGATCGGTGCTTTTTTCCAAAAGCCGCCGCAGCGCGTCTTCCCGCGTCACCCGCTTGGCGGCCTGCTGGCGCAGCGACGGATCGGGGTCGTCCAAAGCCGCGAAAAGAAACACGTCCTGGCGATCGTCCTCCAGCACTCGCAAGGTGGCGGCCCGGATCTCCGGATCGCTGTGCTTCCAGCGGGGGCGGACATAATCCATCAAGGCCATGAGTTTTATCCTAGCGGATCCAGTTTTCGATTTTCAAGCCGCCTATCCTTTCAAAGTGCCTGACATTCCCGGTCACCAGCACTTCCGACGTTTCCAGGGCGGTGGCCGCAACGAAAATATCGGCGTCAGGAATGAGCAGCTTTTTCCCGTGCAGGTCGGACTTGATTTCCCCGAACCTTCTGAGGATGGGAAAATCGGAGTGGATCACGCCGAGCGTCAAGAGGAATTTCTCCACTACGGCGCGGTTTTCCGCCGGATGCCGGGAGTTTTC
This sequence comes from Fibrobacteria bacterium, assembly GCA_041483475.1. Lineage (GTDB taxonomy): Bacteria > Fibrobacterota > Fibrobacteria > UBA11236 > UBA11236 > UBA11236. The sequence continues at coordinate 3,948 of JBGPFT010000225.1, forward strand.
GGCTCCGTAGAACAATTCGGCCACGGTCATGAAGCTGACCGCAATTTCCCCAGGATACGCGGCCCGTTTTTTGATCGTCCTGTGGTTGCCTCGAAGGATTTCGACGCAGGTGTCGGTGTCGAAAAGGATCACAACGAAATCTCGCGCCCCAGGGAACGGGACTCGTAAATCTCCCGGATCGTCTGTTCCTTGGTTTTGGAATCCTTCCATTTTCCGCATAGATCGCCCCAGAGCGCGGTTTGGGATTCGACGCTGATGGCATGCGGCTTTTGCGGGAACTGCTTTTCCATCTCCCGGGCGCCTTTTTCGA
>JBGPFT010000226.1:0-4241 GCA_041483475.1 Fibrobacteria bacterium
CCCATGGCCGCGTGATAGGGAAAGATGGAGCAGGTGGCCCCGAGTTCCGCGCCCATGTTGGCCGCCGTGGCCTGGGCCGTGCAGGAAAGGGTTTCCACGCCGGGGCCAAAATACTCGACGATCTTGTTGGTGCCGCCCTTCACCGTCAGGATTTCCAACAGTTTCAGGATGATGTCCTTGCCCGAAGTCCAGCCGCCCAGTTTTCCGGTGAGTCGCACTCCCGTCACTTTCGGATACAGCACCTCCCAGGGCATGCCCACCATCACGTCCACGGCGTCGGAGCCGCCCACGCCCACGGCCACCATGCCCAGGCCGCCCGCGTTCGGGGTATGCGAATCGGTGCCGATCATCATGCCGCCGGGGAAGGCGTAATTCTCCAGCACCACCTGGTGGATGATGCCCGATCCCGGTTTCCAAAAACCCATGCCGTATTTGCGCGCCGACGAACTGAGGAAATCGAAAACTTCCCGGTTCTGATGGTTGGCAATGTCGAGATCCCGCGCCGCGCCTTCGCGGGCGATGATCAGGTGATCGCAATGCACCGTGGTGGGCACGGCCACGGAAGTTTTTCCGGCCTGCATGAACTGGAGTATGGCCATTTGCGCCGTGGCGTCTTGCATGGCCACGCGATCAGGGCGGAGCAGCGCGAAGGATTTTCCTCGCTCGAGCTTTTCCTGCTTGGGGTCGTGCAAATGCGACCAGAGGATTTTCTCCGTCAGCGTCAGCGGATGGCCCAGGGTTTTGCGGGCGCGAGCGTGCTTTTCCGCCAATCCCTGATACAATTTCGCGACGTCGATACCTTGCATTTTTACTCCTTGCAGGAGACTAACGCTAGCTTTTTGGGAGGTCTACTTGCAATGTGGGAAATACTGACAACTGTTTAATGGCGCTTGTGCTTGCGCTCCCAATCTCTGCGCTGCTGCCTGTTCGCTCCCGCTGGTGGCGGTGGATTCTCTTGGAGTTCTTTCACAAAATCAATTTCATGGGAAGGGGGCATGCGAAAGGACATGCATGTTTTCCCACCATGATGAGTAACGGCGAAATCGCCCTTAGTGATGATATCCATTCCGATGAGTACATCAAAATTTCCGGAAAGACTTTGAGCTTCTGTGACTTGAACGAAAAGAAATCGGGTTTTATTCGGTAAATGAATATGAACCAAATAGCCGTTCACAGTTTGGGCGCCATGGACGCCATGAGTCTGAATTTTCGTGATTGGTTGCAGACCAAGATCGTTTGCAACGCGCGACGTAATTACGGAATTAGTCGCCCCTGTATCCCAAATTGCCAGGTATTTCTTCGGTTCAGGTGGAGAAACTTTTGGATCAACGGGGGCAGTTAAATGGACATCGTTAAAAAGAATATTTGTGACCGCACTAAAATGGGTCGAGAAGGCGCGCCACACTTTAACTGAATATTACGCGCGAATGAAAGGTTTGCCGATAGGCAGCCTCTCCGGGAATACACCGCTGGATTAAAAACGTACCGAGTTTGAATTTTCCAATGGCATCATTATATGCGTTAGCCTGGGAATCGAATGCCCCGACCACTTCGTTTTCCCGGATGACTAAGAATTTGCCCTCATATTTGAGGACCAATTCATCCTGATGATCCAGGAAATATTTGAATTCAGTTTCTAGCGCCATGGTGTAAACCTATCAAACGGGTAGGTAATTATACCAATAAATTATATCAGTTGATAGATAAATATCAAGCCATGTTCCAGTGCTGAAACATGCTCGAAACCCCGGTTTTAAGGGGTTCTCGATGAGTTGTCAGCATGTTTCAATTTGGACAGGGTTACTTGGACTTCCTCAAGAAATGCTGATGTTGCTCATGGTGAGGGCGAAACCTGGCACGCCTAGCGCCATACCGAGGATAACCTCGAATTGGTTTTGAATCCTACCGCACTTCCAGCAAGGTCGATCCGCTGGCGGTTTGCAAATGCGGCATCAGACCCGTGCCGTCGAAGAGGGCGAGCAGCTTGGCGGGCACTTTCACCAATTCAATGCCCTTGCCCCGGGTTTCGAGTTGTTCCTGGAGTCGGAGCAAAATGGAAAGGCCTTGCGGGTCGATGCCATGGCAGCCTTCGAGGCTGAGCGTCAACTCGTTCTGGATACCGGCCATGGCCTTGGAAAGCATGCGACCCAGCTTGACCGAGTTCTCGCCTCCCCAAAAACCGGCGATGCGGAGAAAAGCCCCGCGTTCCCCCGCTTTGAGAAGGCAATGGGTATTGCCGAGGATGACGTCTAGCGCGGCCATGGGAATAGGATACGATCTCGTGTTATCGGCGCCCCCCATCCATCTGGTTTTACCTTTCCTTGCGCACCGGGGATCCGACATGGAACAGCATACGCTCGACTTCATCCGTTTTATGCTTGCTTGCGGGGCGTTGAAGTTCGGTGAATTCATCACCAAAAGCGGCCGCAAAACCCCGTATTTTATCAACACCGGCGCTTACCAATGCGGCTCCCAGTTGGAGCGGCTTGGGGAATTTTATGCCCGGGCCATCATGGACGCGCATGGCCGGGAATTCGACAACTTGTTCGGCCCCGCGTACAAGGGCATTCCCCTGGCGGTGGCTGCAGCCATATCCTTGCGCCGGAACTTCAATTTCGACGTCACCTACACCTTCAATCGCAAGGAGGCCAAGGATCACGGCGAGGGCGGAACCTTGGTGGGCTTCGACTATGCCCGTTGGGACGGAGCCAAGCCTTGTCGGGTGGTTTTAATCGAGGACGTCGCCACCGCCGGAACGTCGGTGCGGGAATCCCTGCCGTTGATCCAGGCCGGGAGCAAGGCCCGCGCCGTGGCTTTGGTGGTGTCGGTGGATCGCATGGAGAAGGGAAAAGGGGAGCGCTCGGCTTTGCGGGAGATTCGGGAGGAATTCGGAATCAAGACCTCAGCCATCGCCGCGTTTTCGGATTTGGTCGTCTTTCTCCAAAGCGCCGAGGGCGGGGAATATTTGCGGAAGGACTCCGGTTTGTTGGACCGGATGCGGGAGTATCATGCCCGTTACGGGGCGGGGGAGGGATGATGGCCGGATGGAAAGCCGCGGTTTTCTTTTTCCTCTTCGTGGCTTTCGGAAACGCATGGCCGGACCCTTCTCCGGCGGCGGATTCCGCGAAGGTCGATCGCGAGGCGGCCTCCGCCCGCGATCTCTGCCACCTCGCGACCGAGGTGACCTTGGTCAGTGCCGGCGCGTTCACCTTGGGAACGGCGCTGCAGTATCAGCCGTTGCTTTTGCTCGGGGCGGCGGGCATGTACGCCGGGGTTCCCGCCATAGGAATCGGTTCCGCGCGGTTGACCCGGGCAGCTGGTTTCAAGCATCCCGAAGCTGAAACCGGGTCCGCGGCCCTGGGCTGGGCCTTGTATGCGCTGGGTCTCGGAGCTTTCGCGGGCGGAACGGCCTGGCTGCTGGATAACATCGAGGTGGTGCCGGATTCCATCGGTTCCAACACGTCCCGATTCAAGAATTCCACGACGGCGTACTATGCGGGCGGGATGATGCTGGGAGGCGCCCTGCTCGACTTGGCGGCCTGGTACCAGTTCTGGCGCAATCACCGCAAGGCCGAAACCCTCATGGCCGGTTTCCGCGCGGAGCCAGTTCTGTACTTGGCCGATAAGCGGATTCGCGGCGCCGGCCTGCGCCTGGCGATGAATTTTTGAACTCCGAACCCTCCGAAGATCCCGTTTCGGAGGGCTTCCGTTATGCTTCCCACCCCAACACCGCCACTCCCGCCAGCGCCACGGCGCCTCCGAGCAAAACCCGGTCGCTCAGTTTGGTGCCGTAGCGCCAAGCCCCCAGAGGGATGATGAGCAGTGGTGTCATGAAGATGATGGTGGTGACGATTCCCGCCGGTTGGTATTTGAGCGCGGCGACATAGCAAAACATTCCGCCCACGGGGCCCGCCAAGGTTCCCGCCAAAAGACGCCGGGCTACGAAGGGTTCGCGGGTGGATCGGACCATGGAACCCAAGGCGCCGCGCCAGCGCGCCACCAGGACGAGCAGGATGGCGGCTGCGCCCACGCGCAAGGTCGTGGCGAAAACGGGGGAGAGCGTTTCTTCCCGCAAAAAGGCCTGGCGCGCCAAAATGGTTCCCCCGCTTTGGCATAGCGCGGCGGCGATTCCGTTCCAGGTTCCCTTCGCGGGCGTTCGTATTCCATCCGGCTTTGCAACGGGCCAAATGGAGCCAAGCACGCCGCCCAGCACCAGGATCATGCCGCCCAATTGAGCCGGA
>JBGPFT010000227.1:0-4234 GCA_041483475.1 Fibrobacteria bacterium
CCGGAAACCGAAATCCTGGTGCAGGCCGACATCGTGGCGCCCAGTCTTGAGGATTATCTCCACCGTCACCCCGAAATCGAAACCCGGCTGGCACGAAACGCCGGCGAAAACTTTTTGACCACCGACCGAACCGAAGGATTCGACCGCCTGGCCTCCCTGTTCCTGGGAAGACCCGTGTCCGCGGAACGGGTGGAGCTATAATTCATCCCATGACTTTGCTGGGAAATTGGCAGGATTACCGGGGACGGGGCGATGGCGTCCTGATCCATCTCGCCACTTCGCGTTTCCACGAACTGCCCGTGCGCGAGGCTCCGGGGGAAGGCGCCGAGCCCGCGCTGGAACCCAATTACGAAACCGGCTCCTTTGGGCTGGCCCAATGCCTGGAGGCCCGCACGCGCGCGGCCGCCATGAAGGCGCGCCGGCGCTATCTGCTTTTCGGCACTCGTTATCAAGGCCTGCGGGAAGATCGGCGCGGCCGCTTCCTCATCATCGGCGCCATGCGCCTGGAACAGGTGATGGAAGTGCGCAAACGGCATGTGCACAGATGGATGGAGAAAAAATCGGGCGCCCCGCCCGAATGCCTCAATCTGGAAGACTGCTACGCTTTCGGCTCCCGGGAGATGAACTTCTATTCTCTGGACGACGCTTTCGAATTGACGGAAGCGCTGATGAAGAAATGGGGCTATAAGGGCAAGATCACGAAGCAGATGAAGCTGACGTTTTCCGAGGAGAGGTTGGCGCAAATCCTCGGGCATTTCCAGGGCAAGACGCCCTGCAACGCCGAATACCAGGCGGCGCTGAAGGAAGCGGAGGAGAGAGCCGCACAGCAAACAGCCACAGTCTCCACCACGAATGCTGAGGCGTGGTAAGCTAAGCGATCCCGTGTTTTTTCAATAAGGCCCTGACCCGGTCCAGCAATTCCTGCTTGCCGAAGGGCTTGGTGATGTAATCCTCGGCCTTCATCACGTGCAATCCCACCATGAGATCCACGGGACGGTTGTTGCTGGTGAGGAAGGCGATGGCGAGGTTCGCCAGTTCCGGCCTGGCTTTCAATTCCCGGTAAACCTCGAAGCCGTCCATGCGCGGCATCATCACGTCGAGCAGCACGAGGTCGGGCTTGGCCTGTAGGGCCGTTTCCGCAGCCCGTTCGGGATCGTTCACCACCGTCACCTTGTGCTTTTCCAATTCCAGCACTAGGCGCACCAGATCCGCGATGTCCTTTTCGTCGTCGACTACCATGATATGCGCCATCATCCCTCCTTGGACAGTTCGCGGGGGAGCCATTCCCAGTAGAAATAGGTGATCGCAGCCGCGATCAAAAGGCCAGCCACATCCAGCAACAAGGCGTAGGCCCGAAGTTCCGGCACGTCGAAGCCCACCACTCCCACCCCCAGCGCGGAAGCCAGAAGAATCGCCGCATGGAAATACAGCCGGTAATACGGTTTCTTCTTCTTGGCCGATCCAAACACCTTGCTGACGGCGGCCAGCACCCACAAGGCGGAGAAAAAAGCCATGTGGATCGCGAACAGCGGAAAGACGTCCAGCGAAATCATGCTCCCCCCCGGGGCCGGGCATGCATCATGGAGCGGTAAAGAAGGTATGCCAGGGAGGAGAAAACCGTTCCGCCGGCGCACATGAGCGCGGCGGGAAGCCAGGAAGGCAAAAAAGCCAAGGCGTCCAGCCTGAGCAGCATGCCAGCCACCGTAGCCGCCAAACCGGCCCCCATCCAGCCCGAATGGGGGCCGCGCCCGAATTTGAGGCGATAGAATCTGGCGATCAGAGCGAGATAAAAGCCCATCCCCCCGAACAGGACCGCGGAGAGGGCAAGGCCCAGATTCATCCACATCGGGACCTCCGTTTGGGGCGGCGGGAAATCATGCTTGCTCCTTCTCCCGCTTCGGAGACGCGAACGCCTCGACGAAAGCCTCGACATCGGTCTTGACGGGCGTGCCGCTCATGACGCCGCGGCGGCCGGCGAACTTCTCCCGGATTTCAAGGCCCCGGGGGCCGATGGAAAACTGGCGGATGGTCTTGTCATGTCGGCTGCCGCGCATCTTGAGCACCAGTAGTGCCTTGGAAATCGCGCTGTCGATTTCCACATAGCGGAGAATGAAATAATTGTCCGCGATGAATGGCGCCTGGGACAGGCTATGGGTGCCGCCCAGCAGGTTGCTGTTCTCTCGGAGCAGCAGAGCGGTCAGGCCCTCGCGCTTCAGGGAACCGATGAACGCATTCTCCACCTCCCGCAAATCCTCGCCGGCGCCCACGGAATATTCGAAATGGGTGAGCGAATCCACCAGGCAGCGCTTGACTCCCATTTCGTCGACGAGGTTTTCGAGACCGCCGCCCACCTCGGCCAGTTCTTTGAGCGCGGATTCGGGATCGGTGAAGATCAGGCGCAGCATCCCCTGTTCCTCGTATTTCTTGAGATCCCAGCCGAAGTTGAGGGCATCGTGATAATACTGGGCGGGAAATTCCTCGAAGGTGAGTATGAGTCCCGGCTCTTGGTACTTCTCGATGCCGTTCACGATGAACTGGAGACCGAGCGTGGTTTTTCCCGTCCCGGGCGCGCCTTCGACCACGGTGGCGCTGCCGCGCACCACTCCTCCGTCGAGCATCGCATCCAAGGGTCCGATGCCGAACGGAGTCCTGGGCAACATCCCTTCCCTCAAACTTTCCCACCGATAAGCCGCAGCAGCACCGCCTTCTGGGCATGTAGCCGGTTTTCCGCCTCGTCGAAGCAGACGCAGCGGGGCGATTCCATCACCTCCGCGGTGATTTCCTCGCCGAGATGGGCCGGCAGGCAATGCGTCACCAGACAATGCCCGGGCGCGGCCGCCAGCAAATCCCCGTTTACCTGGTAGCCCTGGAACTTTTTCCTCTTCTGCTCCGCTTTTTTTTCCTCGCCCATGCTGATCCACACGTCGGTGTAAATCACGTCGGCGTCGCGCACGGCTGCCATCGGATCGCGCAAACGCCGGTAGCTTCCCCAGGAAGCGCGGCCCAATTCCGTCACCTTGGCGGTGAGCGCCGTGGGCGGCTCGAACCCGTCGGGGCAGGCCAAGGTGAAATGCATGCCGCAATGCCCCGCCAGGGCGGCGAGGCTGTTGGCCACGTTGTTTCCGTCGCCGATAAAGGCCACCTTGAGCCCCCGGAGTCCGCCGCGTTTTTCCAGCATCATTTCCCCGAATGCCAGCGCCTGGCAGGGATGTTCGAGATCGGTAAGGGCGTTGATGACGGGAACGGAGGCGTGCCGCGCAAAATCCTCGACGAGGTCTTGGGAAAAAGTGCGCGCCACGATACAATCCACCCAGCGCGACAGGCTTTTGGCCGCGTCATGCACCGATTCGCGCTTGCCCAACGATATGGAACCCGGGTCCAGCACGACAGCCGCTCCCCCCGTCTGGACCATGGCCACCTCGAAGGTGACGCGAGTGCGGAGGGAAGGTTTTTCGAAGAACAACGCCGCCGTGCGGCCTCGTAGCACCTGCGAGGGACCGGAACTCCGGAATTCGGCGCGGAGGCGCGCTGCGTCCCGGACCAAGGCTTCCACGAAATCGGAAGGCTGATCCAGCAAGGTGAGGAGGTGTCGGAGTCGCATGTCGGTGCCGGGAAGTTCAAGCCATGATTATAGGGATTCAAACCGCCCTTTCGCAAGGAGAGGGCTTAAATTATTAACATCCGCAGAGTTGCACGCCCCTTATGTCTCCGATCTCCACTCCCAAATCCCTCGTCTGTCCGGCCAAAATCAACCTATTCCTGGAAGTGCGTGGAAAGCGGCCCGACGGGTACCACGAGTTGGGCACTTTGTTCCAGGCGCTGGATTTCGGCGATACTTTGCATGCGGAGCCCTGGGATCGCATCGAAATAACCGGCGCTAATATCCCCGGCCGTCCCAAGGACAATCTGGTATATAAAGCCGCCGCCATGCTGAAAGTCCGTTTTTCTGATCGCGTCGGCCCCGAAAAAGGCATACGCTTCCGGCTGGAAAAGCGCATCCCCCTGGGCGGAGGGCTGGGTGGCGGCAGTTCGGACGCGGCCGCGGCTCTGCGCCTGGCGAATGAAATCTGGGGCTTGAATCTTAAAGACGAGGAATTGCGTTCCCTGGCCGTAGAATTGGGTTCCGACGTGGCTTTTTTCCTGTTTCAGCCCACGGCTTTCGCGGAAGGGCGAGGGGAGGTTTTGAGCCCGGCCCCGGAGCCGTATCCATTTCACGTCGTCATCGCCACCCCCG
>JBGPFT010000228.1:0-4226 GCA_041483475.1 Fibrobacteria bacterium
CAGCCACCACCGCGCTGCGGCGGACGCTGACGCTGACCACGGCGGGCGACGCCTTCTCGGCGGCGCGCACGATGGCGTTGCGGCGGCTGCCTACAACCCCACCCTCCATGCCCCCACCGGGGGGCAGGGGGGCGGGGGTGGCAACCGCCGCCTTGGACGAGGCCGATGGCGATCCGGTTTTCGCACCGCGCCCATCGAGATAACGGTTCACCGATACGGCTAGCGCGGCTCCGGTTACCAGCAGCAAAACATTCTTAAGCATCATAGTCGGGATAATTCACTTTTTCGAGGCATAGCCCTTGGGCCGGAGCCCATAATCTCTCGCCCGAAAAGCGGCCCTCCAGAATTGAATCGATAAGTCCCGGCGCATGGGCCCCCCGTGCCACTTCGAAGGCCGCCCCCACCAAAGAGCGCACCATCTTGTGCAGGAAACGATCGGCCTCGAGGCGCGCGTGAAGAAAGACGCCCTCGGTTTCGACATCGGCGCGGATCAAATTGCATTGGGTGGACTTCCCATCGTTGCGAGGCACCGAGAAATTTAAAAAATTCCGTTTTCCCAGGGCGCGGCGCAATTCGCCGCGGAAGCGATCCAGGTCGAGCGGAAATCCCGCCTGCCAGCTAAGCTCGCGCAGCAAAGCCACGGGCCGGAGGGCGATGCGATAGAGATAAATCCGCGAAGTCGCGCCGTAGCGGGCGTGGAATTCCCCGGTGCAAGGCTCCAATCCCCGGATGCAAATATGCGGACCCGCCAGCGCGTTCACCGACCGCGTCAGCTTCCCAGGATCGATTTTCCCGTCGTAGTCGAAATGCGCCACCTGCCCCAAGGCGTGCACGCCCGCGTCGGTGCGCCCCGCGCCCGTGATCCGAATCGGACTTCTCAGCGCCGTGGAAAGCGCCCGCTCCAATTCGCCTTGTACCGTGGTCGCGCCCTCCTGCAATTGCCAACCTGCAAAGGGTGCGCCGAAATACTCGGCGGCGAAACGGTAACGGATGCTTATTTGACAGCGACCTTCAAGCGCCGGTTGTCCCACCACACCACGAACGGGCAGGCCACGGCGATGGTCGAATAGGTGCCCACGATCACGCCGATGACCATGGCGATGCTGAAGTCGCGCACCTCGGAAGCTCCCAGCACGGCCATGATGAACACGGTGAAGAACACGGTGACATGGGTGATGATGCTGCGGCTCAGGCATTGGTTGTTGGCGTTGTTGACGCGCACGGCGAAGCTCTCCTTGAGGCTGGCCATGCCGGTCAACTCGCGGATGCGGTCGAAGATGATGATGGAATCGTTCAGCGAATAACCGATGATGGTGAGGATGGCGGCCACGAAGTCGAGCGACAATTCCCGGCTGAACAAGGCAAACAGGCCCAAGGTGATGAGGCTGTCATGGATGAGGCCAAGCACGCCTCCGAGCCCGAAGCCGAGGCCGTTGCGGCCGAAGCGGAACCAGATGTACAGCACGATCAGCACCAGCGCGGATAGGATGGACCATAGCGCCGACATCCGCAAATCCTTGCCCACGGAAGGACCGACGGTGTCCTCGCTTTCGACGATGCCCGTCCCCGCCGCCGATTGAATGCCCTGCTTGGCGGAGGAATCGTTGTCCACCTTGGCCAAGTAGATGAGCACCCGGTTCTCACCGAGGGCTCCCACGGTTTTCACTTGAGGATCCTGCAGGCCCTTGGCGGCCACCGCCTTGCGGATGCTTTCCAGATCGGGTTTCTCCTGGAAGCGCACCTGGTATACGTGGCCGCCGGTGAAGTCGATGCCGAAGTTGAGGCCCTTCACGACCATGGCGCCCAATGCCAGCGCCAGCACGGCCACCGACAAACCCACGTAATATCGCGACCAGGGGATGACCTTGAGATCCACTTTGCGGAACCAGGCGATGCCGTGGCCGATGCTGAGATCCTTCACTTCGCGGCGGGAGAGGATGAAGTCGAACACCAGCCGGGTGACGCCGATGGCGGTGTACATCGAGGCGATAATGCCGATCATGAGAGTGAGGCCGAAACCTTTGATGGGGCCTACGCCGATATAGTGGAGGATGGCGGCCGTGCCGAAAGTGGTGACGTTGGAATCGAGGATGGCGCTGAAGGCCTTCTTGTAACCGATATCCACGGCCGCGCGCGGGGGCTTGCCCAACCGCAACTCCTCGCGGATGCGCTCGAAGATCAGCACGTTGGCGTCCACGGCCATGCCGATGGTGAGCGCGATGCCCGCGATGCCGGGCAAGGTCAGGGTGGCGTGGAAAACGGAAAGCACGGCGAAGAGGATGACGACGTTGAGCAGCAGGGCGAGGTCGGCGATAAGTCCAGCGCCCCGGTAATAAGCGACCATGAAGACCGTCACCAGTACCAGTGCGATCAAGGCGGCGAACAGGCCCTTGCGGATATTTTCCTCGCCCAGGCTGGGCCCTACGGATCGAAGCTCGGCGATTTTCATCGGGGCCGGCAACGATCCCGCCCGTAAAGTGACGGCCAACTGCTTGGCTTCGGTGACGTTGCCCACGCCGGTGATGGAGGCCCGGCCGTTGGGGATGCGCCCCTGGATCACGGGAGCCGAATACACCACCGAATCCAGCACGATGGCAAGTTGCCGGCCGATATTGGCGCCGGTGACGCGACCGAACTCCTTGGGCCCGAGGCCCTTGAAGGTGAGGCCCACTTCGATTTCTCCCGCCTTGAGTCCGCCCTGCGCATGCGAGAAATTGGCGTCGGCTATGTCCTTGCCGGTCATCTCGGCGCGGCGCTTGAGCATGTACAGGCGCCGCACCTTGCGGCCCCCTTCCAAGACATCCAGATCGCGGCCCCACAGGAATTGGAAACGCGATGGAATCACCTGCTGCAGCTCGGGATCCTCGAGGACGGTTTTCATCTTCCCGACGTTTTCCTCCAACACGCCGATGTCGCGGCCGATTTGGGTCAAAAGCGACGTAAAGGGACGGTTCTTGAAGAAGTTTTCGGCGGCGGAAGTGTCGACGGCGGTGTCGGACTTGGAAGTACTGTCATTCTTCACCACGCGCAAGGTCTTGGATGTGTCGGTTTTTCCGCTGTCTCCGACCACTCGCCCGAACACGCTTTCCAACTCCGACCTCGGTTTGGCCCCGGGCTCGCCGGGTTTCCCCTTGCCCCGAGCCGAAAGGAAGGCGTCGAGGCGGTCGAGCACCGGTTTGAACTCCTGGGCCTCGGGAACCAGCTTGAATTCGAGCAGGGCCGTGGCGCCGATTAGCTTGCGCGCATCCTCGGCCTCCATGCCGGCCAAATCGGCCACGATCCGGTTCTCCCCGGATTTGACGATCACGGGTTCGCTCAAGCCGTATTGGTCAACCCGGTTGCGGAGGATTTCCAGACAGCGATCCAACACGTCGCGCTGGGCCGATTTGTCGAGCTTGGAGCGATCGATTTCGACGATGATATGGGTGCCGCCCGCCAAATCCAGGCCCAGGTTGATGGCTTTGGAGGCGATGGTGGGGTGCTCCTTCTTGTACAGCTCGCGCTCCCGCTTGTCGACGGGCAGGTTGGGGTCATTGCTTTTGGTGAAAACCATCAGGGTGGGTACGAGGCTCCAAACGCAGAGCAAAAGCACCCCTATGAGCATCACGGTGCGAAGGCCGGTTTCCCTTTTCATATGCTCATCAAATCCTTCAAGGAAAGGATGGCGGCGAACCTTCCCGCGGCCAACGTTAGGCGCCGCAAGGACTTAGAGGCCGTGACGAAAAAAGCCGGTGGAATATAACAACTACTTCTTCTTGGCGGCGTAGGTTTCCAGCAAAATCCGAAATTCCGGACGGGAGCGGATATTGCCGAGATCGGGATCCCCGCCGGCCCAATCGAAGTCGCTGAAGCCCTTGGCCAGGGCCATTTCCATGGCCATGAGGGCCTTGTCTTCTTCCCCCGACAGGGAGTAATAACAGGCCAGGTCGTAATGGGCCGAGGCGCAATCCGGGTCGATGAGCAAGGCGCGTTTGGCCGCAGCGGCGCTTTCCTCGTAATTCCCCTGCAATTTGGCGATGGATCCGAGCAGAATGAAGGCGGGAGCGAAACCGGGGTTGTATTCCAGGGACTTGCGGCAATGCAGTTTCGCGTCTTCCAGCCGCCCCAGGCTTTTGTAAACGCCCGCGAGGCAATAATGCGCCTCGAAATTCTCGCAGCCGGCCTCCAAAGCCCGGCCCAGGCAGGCGCAGGCTTCCTCATACAGGCAGGCATCGGCGTATTCAAGG
>JBGPFT010000229.1:0-4215 GCA_041483475.1 Fibrobacteria bacterium
GGCCAATTTCGGGGACGCCTTCGGCGAAACCAAAGAATGCCGAACTCTCGTCTATCAAAACGACTCCAAAGGGATTTATCAAAGACTCACCCTGAGCAAATTCGGAGATTTCCTCCTGGGCGGCATGCTGGTGGGCGACGCTTCCAAATACCACCAGCTGTTACAGGTGATGAAAAACAAAACCGCGGTTCCCAAGGATCCGGAAGAACTCATTTTAGGGGCCAGGGGCGACGTCGACCCGATGTCCATGGCCTTTTTGCCGGACTCCGCGCAAATATGCTCCTGCAACAACGTGAGCAAGGGCGAAATCGTGGCCGCGGTGCGCGAAGGGGTCACCGCCATCGGCGCCTTGAAAACCTGCACCAAGGCCGGCACGGGCTGCGGCGGCTGCCTGCCCATGGTCAGCGACATTCTCATTGGGGTGCTGGAATCGGAGGGGAAGGCGGTTTCCCGAAACCTGTGCGAACACTTCTCCCTGTCCCGCCAGGAGCTGTACGACGTCATCAAGATCCAGGGGATCAAAACTTTCGCCGAGTTGTTGCGGAAACACGGGAAAGGATATGGCTGCGAGCTTTGCAAGCCCGCGGCGGCCTCCATTTTTGCCAGTACCTGGAATGAAACGATTTTGGATCAGGACACCTTGCAGGACACCAATGACCGCTTTTTGGCCAACATCCAAAGGGGAGGAACGTATTCCGTCATCCCCCGAGTGCCCGGAGGGGAAATCCTGCCGGAGCAATTGATCGCACTCGGGAACGTGGCGAGTAAATACAACCTGTACTGCAAAATCACCGGCGGACAGCGCATCGATTTGCTCGGGGCCGAAGTCCATCAATTGCCTTTCATCTGGGAAGAATTAATCGCTGCCGGCTTCGAAAGCGGGCACGCCTACGGCAAGGCTCTGAGGACGGTGAAGAGCTGCATCGGAACCACTTGGTGCCGATACGGCGTCCAGGACTCCACGGGCTTCGCCATCCGTCTGGAAAACCGCTACAAGGGAATACGCGCCCCGCACAAGCTGAAAAGCGCCTGCTCCGGCTGCGTGCGGGAATGCGCCGAGGCCCAGTCCAAGGACTTCGGAGTGGTAGCCACGGAAAAAGGCTGGAATCTGTACGTATGCGGCAACGGGGGCGCCAAGCCGCAACACGGGGTTCTCCTAGCCGGGGACGTCGACGAAGAGACGGCGATCCGTTATTTAGACCGCTTCATCATGTACTACATCAAAACCGCCGACCGGCTCACCCGCACCGCAGGTTGGTTCAACAAGCTGGAAGGCGGGCTGGACTATCTGAAATCCGTCATCATCGACGATAAGCTCGGGATCTGTCCGGACCTTGAGCGGGATATGCAATTCCTAGTTGACACCTATCAATGCGAATGGAAAGAAGTAGTGGAAAACCCGGAGCTGAGGAAAAAATTCCGGCATTTCGTCAACAGCGACGAAAGCGACGACAATTTGAAATGGGTGTATGAACGCGGGCAAAAGCGTCCTGCCAATTGGATGAAACCCAAGGCCGTGGCCGAATCCGCCGTGGTGGCGTAGATGGAGGCTCCACCTCTCCGCTGGTTGCGCGCGGCCGCGGTTTCGGATTTTCCCAAGGACGGCGGAGCCTGCGTCCAAATCGATGCGAAGCAAATCGCCGTCTTCAACTTTTCCGCCACCGGCGAATGGTTCGCCTGCCAGAACCTGTGCCCGCACAAAATGGACAACGTGCTGGCCCGGGGTATCATCGGCACCCACGGCGATACGCCGAAGGTGGCCTGCCCGCAGCATAAGAAAACCTTTTCCCTCAAAACCGGGGAATGCCTGAGCGGAGAGAACTACTCCGTGCAAACCTATCCCGTCAAGGTGGAGGGGGATCATGTCTTCGTCGGCTTCGCTTAGCCCTCACCTCCGGCCCCTCACCCCCGCCCCCACGCTTTCCGCCTTCCTCGGCCGGTCCATCGACTTGGTCGATCGCTTGCTGGCCGAACAGCAATCGCTGACCGCCGTGGAAAAGTTTTCCCGTCGTTGCGACGAGGAAAGCGTTCCTACGCAGGAACGCTGGTACCGAGATTTGCTGCCCTTGCATAAGCCCGGGCCGGGCGAGCAATTCGCCTTCGAGGTGGATTTGGATCGCTGCAGCGGCTGCAAGGCCTGCGTCACGGCCTGCCACAGCCTCAACGGATTGGACGAGGGTGAAACCTGGCGATCGGTGGGCTTGCTGCACGAACCTTCCGCGCGCATACAGCAACATGTCACCACGGCCTGCCATCATTGCGTGGAACCCGGCTGCGCCCAGGGCTGCCCCACCTTGGCCTATGAAAAGGATGCCGAAACCGGCATCGTGACCCATCTCGACGATCAATGCTTCGGCTGCCAATACTGCATTCTCAAATGTCCTTACGACGTGCCGCAATACCATGCGGACAAAGGCATCGTGCGCAAATGCGATATGTGCATAGGCCGGTTACGCGCAGGTGAGGCTCCCGCCTGCGTGCAAGCCTGTCCCACCCAAGCCATCCGCATCGTATTGGTGGAAATGGAAGCCATCCGGCAAGCACCGCAAAAAGCGTTCGACTTGCCCGGCGCCCCGGATCCCAAAAATGTTTTGCCCACCACGCGTTATAAGTCGCGGCATGGGTTCCCGGAGGCCATGTCGCCTGTCAATGCCCATCAAGTAAAACCCGAACCTGCGCATCTTCCGTTGGTTTTCATGCTGACGGCTTCGCAAACAGCCATCGGCTTCTGGATTTTCCACGCCCTGTCGGTGGTCAGAGTTTTCTCCGCGCCGGTTGGAAACGCCGGGAATTTTCTGCACACCGAAATCATCGGCCTGGTTTTAGTGCTTTTTTCCCTGGCCTTGGGTCCGCTGCATTTGGGCCGCCCCTGGCTGGTGTGGAAAGCTTTCTTGAATTGGCGGCGATCTTGGCTGAGCCGCGAAGCGCTGGCTTTCATAGCCTTGGGCGGAACTTCGACGTTAGCCGTGATGGCCGTTTGGTTTCACATTGGGATCGTTCCGGCTATCGTTACCACCGCCATCGCCGCTTTGGCGGTCTTGCATACCTCGGCCATGGTATATCGCGACACCCCCCGCGTACTTTGGGCCACCAAGCTCACGCTATGGCGTTTCACTTTGACGGCATTGCTATGCGGCGGTGCGGCTTATGTCGCAGCGGGCGGCCCGATAGCCTTGATGGCGCTGCTTCCTCTCCTGCAATTGTCCAAGCTCGCGCTGGAAGCTCAAGTCTTGCGGCATCGGAACGATTCGAATCCCACTCCGGGGTGGAAGTCGGCCCAATTGCTGCTCGGCGAAATGGGAATGGTTTGGAGATTGCGTTTGGCCATGGGATGGATATTTGGAATCGCTTTTCCCTGTCTCATGACCTTGGGTAAGACGGGATCTCCGAGTTCGGGAGCCTTAATTTTGCCGATACTGATTTGGATCGGGATCACCGCCGGCGAATTGTTGGAGCGAACATTATTCTTCACCACCGCCGTCGCTCCGCGCATGCCGGGCAGCCGTTGACATGGAAGCGTTGCGCCGCTTCGACGGTCCGTTGACGCGCGACTTGGTGCGCGAACCCGGCCGCTTCGGCCTGGGCCAGGTGCCGCAACGCCTGCAACCCGACGCCACGACCACCTTGATATGCGGATTCTGCTCCACGGGTTGCGGTCTCACCGCCCATTTGCGCCATGGCGAGGCGGTGAACCTTTCGGCGGATGCGCGTTATCCCGTGAACCTGGGCATGGCCTGCCCCAAGGGCTGGGAAGCCTTGGCCCCTCTGTCATCCCCGGATCGGGCCGTAACCCCGTTGCTACGTGAAGGCGGAAAACTCAAGCCCGCAGATTGGGACGCAGCGCTCAAGGCTTTCGTCTCCCGCTTCAAACACATCATGGAACAGCATGGCCCGGAATCCGTAGCTTTTCTCAGCACCGGACAAATCCCCACCGAGGAAATGTTCATGTTGGGCGCGCTTTTCAAGTTCGGCATGGGCGGTTTACACGGCGACGCCAATACGCGTCAATGCATGGCCACGGCCCAGGTGGCGTACAATCAAAGCTTCGGTTTCGACGCTCCACCCTACGCCTACAAGGATTTCGAACTCTCGGACGTGCTGATCTTCGTGGGCGCCAATCCCTGCATCGCCCATCCCATCCTATGGGAGCGGGTGATGATGAACAAAAACAATCCGAAAATCCTGGTGGTGGACCCCCGGCGCACCGAAACGGCC
>JBGPFT010000230.1:0-4213 GCA_041483475.1 Fibrobacteria bacterium
GAATGGAAATTCAATTGGGAAGCCAGGAAAACCGGGACGATGTCCTTGGGGTGAGCAGCCAAGCCCTGGAGTCAGGGCTGCGCGTGGTCTTCGACGGCCGCGATCGCATTCCTTTCGCCACGCGCGGAATCCGTTCCGAGTTGGGGATCACGGCCGTGCGCCGGGAAACGGGCGACAGCTCCTATTATGTCGCGCAGGCAAAAGCTGCGGCCGAGGCTTGGATTCCGCTCGCAGGTCGCTTCGGGTTGAAATTGGCAATGCGTGGAGCCACCAATGCCCCGCTGGAGGGAAGATACAACCGGGGCGAGTTGTATTACGTGGGCGGGGCGCGTTCCTTGCGCGGCTATCGGGAGCGTGAATTCCAGACCAATGCCTATGCCGTCGGCGAAAGCGAATTCCAAATGGCCGTGGGGCGCCGCGGCCGCTTGTTCGCCTTCGCGGCGCCGGGCCTGATCAACCGCTTGGTCGGGGAATATTATTGGCGCACGGTTTTGGGGTACGGCGCGGGCATCGAATTGGCGAAAGGGGATTGGAGTCTGGCGCTGAGCTACGCCCTGAACCCCGGCCGCAGCCCGGGAAACGGGCTGTTGCATGTCGGGGTGGATAATAGGTTTTAGCCTCACCCCCCGGGGGGTGAGGCTAAAACCTCTCGACCTGAAAAACGTGCAGCACCGAAAGGGCGGGGTTCAGCTCGACGTAATTGCAATCCCCGATCCAGGCATAGCTTTCCCCGGTCAGGAGATCGTGCACGCCATAAATGCTTTCGAAAGCCACGTTCAGGGGATGGCGGTCGAGGGTGAGCATCCCTCCCTGCCGATTGCGCGGATCCAGGTTCACCACGAACAAAAGGACGTCGTCCCCATCGGCCTTGGAGTACACGAGGAGTTGGGGATTGTCGCAGGCATGGAAGCGGAGATTCTTGAACAATCGCAAGGCCGGATGTTCACGACGGAGGCGGTTGAGATCGCGGATGAAA
The DNA here is from genome assembly GCA_041483475.1 of Fibrobacteria bacterium. Lineage (GTDB taxonomy): Bacteria > Fibrobacterota > Fibrobacteria > UBA11236 > UBA11236 > UBA11236. Next base: position 977 of record JBGPFT010000230.1, read on the forward strand.
TCCTTGATATGCCCGGATTGGTTCCAATCGCGCACCTTGTACTCGTATTTTTCCGAGTCCAGCAATTCCTCCTTGCCGGGAACGGGAATGGTTTCGCATAGCTCGTAGCCGTTGTACATCCCGTAGGCCCCGCATAAAGTGCAGGCCAAGGCGAAACGGATCTGGAACATTTCGCGGGGCGCGTTTTGCAAATGCCAGGGCAGGATGTCGGGGGTGGTGGGGAAGAAGATGGGCTTCATGTACAGCCGCGGTTCCTGCCGCGTCAGCTCTTCCAGGTATTCGTGCAATTCCTGCGCGGTCACCCGCCAGGTGAAATAGGTGTAGGACAGGTCGAACCCGATTTTCGCCAGCCGCTTCATGATCTTGGGCCGGGTGAAGGCCTCCGCGAGAAAAACCACGTCGGGACGTCTCGCCTTGACTTCGGCGATCAGCCATTCCCAGAAGGCGAAGGGCTTGGTATGGGGATTATCGACCCGGAACACCGTCACGCCCATTTCGAGCCAGAATTCGATCACCGACTTCAATTCCAGCCACAGGCTTTCGCGATCGGCGCAGAAGAAGTTGAGGGGATAAATATCCTCGTAGCGTTTGGGCGGATTCTCCGCGCATTTGATGGACCCGTCTTTTTCGCGGTAGAACCAAGACGGATGCGCCTTCACGTAAGGGTGATCGGGGGAACAGTTCAAAGCGAAGTCGAGGGCCACCGCGAATCCGAGTTCACGGCATCGATCCATGAATCGCCGGCAATCCTTCAAGGTTCCCAGTTCGGGGTGAACCGCCTTATGCCCGCCTTCCTCCGAACCGATGGCATAGGGGCTGCCGGGCTCGCCCGGCTTCGCCTTCAGCCCATTGTTCTTGCCCTTGCGCTTGGTTTTTCCGATGGGATGGATGGGGGGGAGATAGATGCAATCGAAACCCAGGTCCTGGATCTCCGGCAACCGCTTTTCCATGTCGGAAAAGTCGGCGCTGCGGCCCGGCATGGTGCCCTGCGAGCGGGCGAACATCTCGTACCAGGCGCTGTATTCGACGAGCTTGGGATCGACGCGAACCGTTCCGAAATGCGGATGCACGTAGGGCTTCTCGAACGCCGCATACGCCGCGTAGCCTTCGCGGTGAACCGTGCGGACCTCGACGGTGAACTCCCAAGTTCCCAGGGCGTCCACCGTGAACTCTCCGGCCCAAAGATCATTGTCGACGAAACGCATCGGGGAACGCGACCATTTTTTCGCGCCCCCGCGACGGTACAGTAAATCGGCTTCGCAAGTTTCATGGCCGTCCCGGAAGATGTCGGCTGTGACGGGAATGGCCTCGCCCGGAACGACCTTCATCGGAAAGCCTCCGTCGATGCGGGGTTGGAGATTTTCCACCACGCCGTGATGCGTCGGTATGGCCGAAATACCCGTGGTGTTCTTCGCCTTCTTAGCCGGCATTTTTGTCCGTCAATTCTTCATAGAAGTTCATGGTTTGCGCCGCGATGCGATCCCAGGAGAATTTTTCCTCCACGCGTCTGCGGGCCGCGATACCGAAAGCGCGGCGACGATCGGGGTTTTGCAGCAACGTGGAAACTGCGGCGGCGAGGCGGCGGGAAAAGGCCGCAGGATCCTTGGGTTCGAAGTTTTCGCCGCCCACGGGATCGACGTCGACCAGCAGACCGGTTGCGCCCTCGACCACCGCATCGGGGATGCCGCCCACCCGCGAGGCCACCACGGGCACGCCGCAAGCCATGGCCTCGAGGTTGATGATGCCGAAAGGCTCGTACACCGAGGGGCAGACGAATACCGCGGCATGGGAATAGAAGGAACACAATTCCGCGCGCGTCAGCATTTTCGTGATCCAATGGATGGGATGCGCGGTTTGTCCGCGCAATTCCTTCACCAATTGTTCCATTTCCGTCCCGATCTCCGGGGTGTCGGGCATGCCCGCGCACAACACGAGTTGGACGCCGGGAGGGAGATGGGGCGTGGCCCGCAAAAGATGCAGCACGCCTTTTTGCCGCGTGATGCGGCCCACGAACAACACCATGGGTTTATCCGGATCGACGCCGTGACGGCGCAACAGTTCCGGGTCGGGGCGCTGCGAGAATTCGTCCGTGGAAATCCCGTTGGGGATGACCCGGACGCGTTCTGGGGGCACGCCGTAAAGGGACTGCACGTCGCGCTTCATCGCCTGGGATACCGCGATCACTCCGTCGGCGTTCTGGTAGGCCGTGCCTTCCAGCCAAGTGGAGACGTGATAGCCGTTACCGAGCTGCTCGACCTTCCAGGGGCGATGCGGTTCCAGCGAATGCGTGGTGAGCACCAGGGGGATGCGCAGGAATTGCTTGAGCAGGCAGCCGGCGAAATGCGTGTACCAGGTGTGGCAATGCACGACCTGGGCGTCCCGCACCCCGCCCGCCATCAGGAGATCGCGCGCCAAGGTATCCATCACCTTGGCATGCTTGGGATTTTGGCTGGGGAGCGTGAAATCCGGAACCACGCCGGCGACGCTTAACGGCCCCGCTTGGCGCTGATCTCCGAAGCACAGCACTTCGACCCGGTCTCGGCCCGGGCGCAGGGCGGCCAGGGCGCGGCTGAGATGCTCCACGTGTACCCCGGCCCCGCCGTAGATATGCGGCGGGTATTCATTGGTCAACAAGGCGATGTGCATGGAGGAAGGAAATTGTAGTTAATCCTCCTTCCCGCCTTCACACGGCGGCGGTGTTTCGATCAATGACGGAAGAGGGCCAACCGACAACTGCCGACGGCGGAACCGTTCACCCGCAACAAAAGGGCGGATATCAGTTTGCTGGTTTGCATGGACTTTCCTTGTGCGCTGCTATTGGAGAAATACCTTTCGAGTTTCAGGAGCGCTGACATCCCCCAGGAATCGCAGCAAATACAGGCCCCTTGGAAAATTGTCGGTTGAGACGGTCGCTGGTTTCGAATCGCTCTGTCGCACTGACGTTATCACTTTACCATTCAATGAAACGGTATGTGCCAGGGAGGAGTGAGACACTCTTGACTGTAAGTTTACAGTAGAAAGTCGAGGTGTCGGATGAGTGAAAGTCAGGCCGTAAAGCCGGAGAAGATTGAAGACAAGCCGGGTCGCCGGCAATTCAGTCCCGAGTACAAGCTTCGGATTTTGCAGGAGGTCGATAGCCGTCGCGATGAACGTGGATCGGTGGGAGAGATTTTGCGTCGGGAAGGGTTGTATGCCAGCCAGGTGGCTTCCTGGAAGCGGGATTTGGAAGAACAGATA
>JBGPFT010000231.1:0-4198 GCA_041483475.1 Fibrobacteria bacterium
ATATCTTCCGGGTTTTCTCCGAATTTGCTTCCCTTGGCTCCCTTAAGCAGCCTGTCCTCGATTTCTTTGTTGGTATAAACCTTCATCTCGGGATGGAGGGCTTTCTGCGCTTCGATCATTTCCGGAGTGATTTCGACCTTGCCCGTTTGGATGGCTTTGAGCATGGCCCCTTGCTCGGTGGTGGGCTGGCGGTGTGGTTTGCCTTCCTCAGGTTTAATCGGGGTGGTAGTGGTGTCGTCGGGAATTTCGGGAAGGTCTTGCTCGCCCTGCCCCCTCGCTGGCAGCGCCAACCATCCGCCCAGGGCCAAAGCCAGAACCGGCACGTGAATTTTCCCCATGAGTTTCGTATTCATCTATTCCCGCAACTCCGCGTTTTTCATCGAGTTAAAGAAGGGTATGGAAAATACACGGTTCCCCCCAAAAAGCCCATATTAGCCGGGGGCGGGTTTGGGGGGAAGGAGTATTACCCACTTGCCCCATTACCCTAATGGGGGTATATTCAAGATATGTCTCTTATCGTCATGGATTCACGGAAGCGCGTTTCGCTGACCAAGGTTATCGGCGACAGCAAAGTCGCTTTTTTTGACGCTTCCATGAATAAAGCCGGGGAAATCACCTTGAAACCCTTGGCGACGATACCGGCGCATGAAGCCTGGCTGTATAAAAATCCGACCGCGCTGGAGACCGTGAAAAAAGGCTTGGCCTCGAAAGAGCGCGTGTACCTCGGATCCTTCGCCAAGTACGCCAAGGAATAAATGCTTTTCCGCCTTGAGTTCTCCGCGCCGGCGGCGGAGGAGATGCAGGCTTTGGAAAAGGATTCCGCCCGAGCCGGCATTTTCAAAACCGTTCGGAAAACCTTGGGCTTCATGGAGTCCAATTTGAAGCACCCATCCCTGCATACGCACAAATTTTCGAACCTGAAAGGGCCCGCCGGCGAAGAGGTGTTCGAAAGCTATGCCCAGAACAACACCCCGGGCGCTTATCGGATATTCTGGTATTACGGACCCGGTCGCGGGGTCCTGACCATCGCGGCGATTACCCCGCATCCCTGATTTTTAGGAGTCTGACTCCCAAAATTCAAGATCTTGCCCGGGGAACGGTTTCGCTAATTAAATCGCCGAAACCCGCAATTCCCACAGCGCCCGATACTGTTTTTTCAGGGATTCGGGCATAAAACTTTTTCCCAGCACGTCCGGCCAGCTTTGCATGGATTCGGCCATGCGCGCATAGGCGTTCTCCCGAGCTTTATCCGGAAGCTCCAGGCTTTGCGCCAAGGCGTCGAAATCTTTTCTGCGCAAATTTTTCTTCTTGCCGTTCAGCGCCAAGGCCGTTTCCTCGGGATCCTTCGGCAGCAGGAGTTTGGTGGCCACCAAATCGTAGGCGGGGGCGAGCTGAATCCCGTCATCGGGCCGCCACAGGGAAAAATTCTTTAAATGCATGTCGGCATTGCCGGTCAGGAAGCAAAACAACGCCAGCTCGAAGAACTCCACGGCGTCCAACCCCGGCCGGGTGGAATGCCGGAGTATGGCTTTGCCGATTTGTTCCAGGGATCCTTTGTATTTGTCTTCGGTTTGGCGGCCAAGCAACTGGCACATGTCCTCCATGCCGACCTTTTTTCCTTCGTGGCGATCGATGCGCCGCGTGATATAAGCCAATTCCCCCGTTCGTAGTCGGATCAGCGCGTGGGGAACCGTGCGCAGACCCGAAGCCTCAGCCAGGTGCATGGTGGCCGCCTCGATTTCCGGCAACGAAGGATATTGCCGCGTGGACGGCTTGAGGATAAAGCGCCCCCAAAGCCCGACCAAGGTCAGCCGGCCCGTCTTTCCCGTTCCCGGGGCCTTTTCCAAATCCAGGGAAATCTTCGCTTGGACGCCGGGAATAGCGGCATGCGTCCGGAGTATGCGGCGCGCCAACTTTTCCATTTCATCCAATCCGAAATCCAGGCGAGGCGCGGCGGCGGTTCCGAAAAATTTCCGGCTGCAGCGCGCATGAAAATCCTCCTCTTTCGGGAGGGGTTCCAGGCAATGGAGGCAACGCCCGGTCGTCTCGCTCATGCCAGTTTCTCCCCGTCCACCACGCTCACATTGCCGATGCAATCGCGGCAACAGGCCAGCAGCAGGCCCATGCGATCGCGCGCATCGATTTTCCAGGTCTTTTCGGCCAAGGCCAGGAGCCAGCCTTCCGGGATCAACCCGTCGAAAAAAGGGAACAGCACTTTGGACGTATAGGGCTCAGATTGCAAGGGCATGGTAAGGCTGATGGGTTGAGCCCCGGGTTGCGTCAAATATTCCGGCGCATAGGCGAATCGGTAGCCCGATTCGGTTTCCCCGATATCTCCGGCCGCCTTGCCATCGACAAACACCTTGCCGTTCCTGAAAACCATCCCTAAATCCGTTCGCGGCGAACCGGACCTGTTTCATGCCCGAAAAGGGCTAGGACCTGATTCACCTTGTCCAGCCTCAAGGTGGTTTTACCCTGCTCTAAATCCCGCACAAAGCGCAATCCCACGCCCGCTTTCAAGGCCAAGACCGGCTGGGTCAAACCCGCTTGCTTGCGCCGTCTTTTGATAAATTCGCTCAGAATTCCGCGCATAGTATACCCGTAATGATATAATTAATTAAAATTAATCTTATAAGCACCTTTACGGGTATAAATAATTTTAATTATGGTATTATTATACCTTAAAGGGTATATAATATTCGCATACGTGGGTATTACCCACTTGCCCTATTGCCGCTTTCAAGGCGGTTCGAAACGCGTTGGATAAAATGGCCGTGAAATTAAGGCACCCTTCCCTCAACACCCATGATTTCCATTCCTTGGAAGGACCGGGTGGAGAGAAGGTTTTCGAAGCTTATGCCCAGAACAACACCCCGGGCGCTTATCGGATATTCTGGTATTACGGACCCGGTCGCGGGGTTCTGAACATTGTGGCGATCACTCCGCATCTCAAATTTGGTGCGTCTCCGAAGGGAAAATGACGTTTTTTGCGGAAACTAAATGGATTCTATCCATGCCCATCCTATTTCACCATGTATTCTTGAATCAGCGCTTCAAAATGTCGGACCGGGACCATGTGGTTTGCCCCCATTGCGGGGAGGAAGTAAGGCGCAACGCCTTGTCCTGCCGCCATTGCGGCTCCGACGATCAGTCCGGCTGGTCCCAGGCCACGGATTACGACGGCGCGGATCTCCCCGAGGAAGGCGATTACGAGGAGGGCTTGGAGCGCGAGGGATTCCGCGCCCCCAAAGCGGGCGCCCGCACATGGCTGATGGCCGCGGTGTCGCTGGTACTCGTGCTTTTATTCGCGTTCTGGCTGCTGCGGGGGCTGAGGTAACCATATTATCGTTAATTATCATTAATGTATATTATTATAAATGAACTGGAACGTCTTTTTCCCCAAAGTGGCGGAGTTCCCGGTATTCGATTTGCCGCTGGCGCATCAGCTATGCGGCGGGAAAAAGCCGGGGCTGCTGGTGCAATTGAACCGGTGGACGCAATCCGGAAAGCTCACGGCTTTGCGCAGGGGCTTGTATCTGTTGGGGGAACCTTACCGGAAAAAAGAGATCCCGCTTCCGGCTTTAGCCAACGCCATCTATCATCCTTCCTATGTGAGCGGGCTTTGGGCCCTGGGGTTTTTCGGACTCATTCCGGAAAAGGTTTCTCGGTTCACCAGCGTTTCCACCCGCGTCACCCGCCGCTTCGAAAATGACATGGGGACTTTCGCCTATTCCCACGTGCAGCAGCCTTTGTTTTTCGGATTTTCCCGAAAGGAAATCCTCGGTGCGTCGGTTCGGATCGCCGATCCGGAAAAGGCGCTGCTCGACCATTGGCATTTGCATCCGGGGGAATGGTCCCCGGCCCGGATGGAGGAAATGCGCTTCCAGAATCGGGAAAACGTGGACCCTAAAAAACTGGAAGCATACGGGCGCCGCTTTTCCCCACGGGTGCGAAGGGCCGTCGCGACTTGGAAGTCGGCCACCGATCCGGAAGAGGAAGGAAGGTTACTGTGAAGGCCGAAGCCTTGGAAATCGCCGCGCGCGAAACCGATCCCGCGCTGCGGCTGAATCGCCTACGCGAATACACGCAGGCTTTCGCCCTCCGCTCCTTGCATGAAAGCGGGGCATTCCAAAATCTGTCCTTCGTCGGCGGAACGGCTTTGCGTTTCCTTTTCGATTTGCCCCGTTTTTCCGAAGAC
>JBGPFT010000232.1:0-4169 GCA_041483475.1 Fibrobacteria bacterium
CAACCATAGACACTCTACTTCTCCAGCACATACCCTCACCCCTAGCCCCTCCTGCCTTTAAGCGGGGAGAGGGGTCGGGGGTGAGGTTAAGGCAAATACGGCCGCAAAATCACGCGCATGACGCCGAGATCGGTGCCGATCCACAGGATGCCGTCGCGCACCAGGAAGCATTGCGCCTTGCGGCCGGGAATGCCGTCCTCGAGGCGGAAATCCGTCCATAGGCGGGTCTTCACGTCGTAGGCCCTCACACCGCCCTCGAAGCCGGCGTACAGCATGTCACCGTCGAAGACGAGGCGGAAAACCCGAGGCAATTCCTGCACCACCTTGGGCTTCCGCCCGCGTCGTTTTTCGAAAATCCGGCTGTCATCGGCCCAGTAAAGGACCGTGTCCTTGTACGCCACCGCGGCCACGTTAACGCCATATCCTTCGGGAACATCCTCCTTGGTCACGTCCTTGAAGGATTTCCATCCGTCCTTGCGCTCCACAAAAAGGCCGTAACGCGTGGCCGCCCAGAGATCCTTTTCCGACTCGCAGAAATCCCAAACGGCGGGCGCGATGTTCACCGGCAGTTCCGCGGCGCGGAATTCGGCTTCGGGGGCGTCGAGCGCCGCCGCGCCCTTTTCCGTGCCGGCATAAAGGCGATCCCCATGCGCGAACAGGCGATAGACGATGAGATCCGCGCTTCCCAGCAGTCGGCGGTACAGGCGGAAATGTCCCGAGGCGTCGCGGCGCACCACGCCCTTGGCCGTGGCCAGCCACAGGCAATCCCGCCATGCCGCGATGTCGTAGATGAAACCGTCGGGGAACTCGTAATCCTGTTGCGCCGCGTAGACGCTCCACTCCGAGAGATCGACCTTGGCTCGGACCAGGGCCCCCGCGGAATTGGGGGATCCGAACCAGAGATCCTTGCCCGTCCCTGCCATGGCGGTTATGGAGGGATCGTAAAACCCGAACCAAAGCGAAGCGGCCTCCTTGCGCCGGACGGATCCGAGAAACGGCCCGTGGCCCGTGGTGAGGAGCCAGAGATGATCGTAGTCGAATACCAGGGCCGAACCCACCGGGGCGCGGCGGTTCCAGCGATCGCGCACCGCGTCGCCCAGGAAGGTGAAGTCGCCGCCCAGCGACAGTCCGCTCAATTCGCCGGCCGCGGATCCCGCGGACGCTGCCTGGAAAGGCGTGATGGAAGGGGAAACGCGCCGGAATGCCGGGTTGTACTCCAACGTTCCGCCGGCGGAGGTCAGCATCAGGAGCTGGTTCTTGTCGGGATGGTAGGCGATGTCCTGAATCCCCATCCCCGGGGCGACGTTGTCCATCCATTGGCCGCGGCGATAATCGTATTGCAGCACCCCCCCCTCGGTGAGAACGAAGGCGACCTTGTCGTCGGAAACGACCTTGGTGGGATTGCGGTGGACGGAGATGAAAAGGAGATCGCGGGGCTGGAGGTTAGCGCCGGCGCAAAAGGTCCAGGCGCCCCAGCAGAGGAGGATAGCTTTGCGCATATTCGTCCGGCAAGTCCCGTCCATCATCGCCGAGTTCACGGGAAAGAAAATCCACTTCCCGATCCGATTTGGCAACCGCCTTGCCGGGCGGCGGAAAAGGGGTTATCGGTTCGCACCGGAGGATTCGGCGGCTTGGGAACGCCGCCGGGACGAAGAATCCAGCTTGGAACGGATGAACCAGAGCCGCGACACGGCGTCCATCAAATCGCCGGCCTGTTCGAGTTTGCCGGAGCCCTCCCGCAGCACCTGATCGGCCCGGCGTAAAACAGAATCGCCGCGGTCCGCAATGCCGTTGGCCTTGCCGCCCAATCTTTCGGCCTGCGCCATGGTGCGTTGCAGGCTCATTGAGGCGGTGTCGGCCCGGGCCAGCAGAACTCCCACATGGTGGTACAGGGTGTCGCCCAGGTGATCCGCCCGGCCCAAAAGCCGTTGTCCCTGATCCAAGGCGGTATCGGCGTGGGCAACGCCGGACAGCAGGCGATCGTAGAGTTCCCGCGATCCCAGCATGGCGCCTAGCGTTGCGTTGGGATCGCCTGCGCGGCGCATCACCTCGTCGACGTCGGTCACGAGATGATCCACTTTCGCCAACAGCCGCGTCAGTCCGCCGATGAGGGTCTCGATGCCGCGCGCATCGGTGACGCGCACGGTGTCCTGGTTATCGAGCCTGCGCCCCCCGGGGTCGGGAGTTTCCAGGTTGATCACGCGATCGCTGACCAGGTTCTTGTCGCGCTCGGCGTATGCCACCGAACGATCCGTTAGGAATTCCCGGTAGCGCCGGTCGATGGTGAGACCCAACAGTACATGGCCGGCACGCCTGGCCCCCGCGGACACGGGCATCAGTTCCACCGTTTCCACGCGGCCTATTTTCACCCCGTTGAATTGCACGTCGGTGCCCTGGCGCAGGCCGAGGCCGCTTGCGAAGGAGGCGTGCAAGGTATACGTGAGGTTGAACAGCCCCTTCTGATGCAGGAAAACGAAACCGCCCACTCCGAACACGATCAAACCGCTGGCCACGAAGAATCCGGCCAACAGGTTGACATGGCGGTGCAATTGCAGGCTTTTCATGCCCCCACCGCTTGGGCCTCCTCGATGAACTGGCGGAACAGGGACTCCACGAAGCTGTCCTGGCTGTGGCGCAATTGATCGAAGGCCATGGGTTCGAGCAATTCGCCCTCCTTGAGCACCCCGATCTCGCTTTCCAGTTCGTGGGCTGCGGCGAGATCATGGGTGACGATGACCATGGCCACATGGTTGATGCGGCGGATGTTTCCAATCAGGGCCAGCAAAACGCTCCGGCTGATGCGATCGAGGCTGGCGGTGGGTTCGTCCATCAGCACCAGGGCGGGGCGGGTGATCATGGCGCGGGCCACGGCCGCTCGCTTCTGGATGCCCAGGCTGAGGCTGGCCGGATAAAGATCCTGGTACTCGCGGATGAGCAGCATTTCCAACGCAGTGTCGACCCGGTAGCGGACCTCGTCCTCGTCGCCGAGATTGTGATAGATGAGCGGCAACGCCACGTTTTCCCACACCGTGCGGTTGAAGAGCAAGGCCGGCGTCTGGAATACGAATCCGACCTTGGTTTTGAGCTGGTTGAATTCGATCTCCCCCAAGGTGCTGATGTCCTTGCCCAGGATGCGGATGACGCCGGCGTCCGGGCGCTCGAGCCCGACCAGCATCCTCAGCAAGGTGCTTTTCCCTTGCCCCGACAACCCGGCGATGACCAGGATCCGGCCCGGCAACAGGTTGAAGGTGACGCCGCGCAACACGGGTTCCTGGTCCGGATAGGCGAAGCGGAGGTTATGCGCGGAAACGACGACGCTCATGGTCCCTCAGAAAAACCCCGGGTGGGAGGCGAAGGAAAAGGCGAAGAGGGCGTCCACCAGAATGATGCCCGCGAAGGAGTTCACCACGCTGCAGGTGGTGGCCTTGGGTACTCCTTGGATGTCGGAACGCACCGCCATGCCCTGGTGGCAGGCGATGAGCGAAATGAGCACCCCGAAACATACGGGCTTTCCCACTGCCAGCCAGCCGTCGATGGGGCCCAGGCATTCCACCACGCGATCGAGGTATTGTCCGAATGACAGGCGCAGCCAGGCGTCGGAGGCGAACAGGTTCAGGAATTTCACCACGAAAAAGCCGCCGAACAGCGCCGTGAAGTTGAACAGCGCCATGAGACAGAACATCGAAATCACGGTGGCCAGGAAGGCCGGATACACCAGGAAACGCACCGGGTCTATGCCCATGGAGCGCAAAGCGTCGATCTCGAGTGACACCTTCATGTTCCCGAGCATAGTGGCCAAGGCCGATCCCGTGCGACCGGCCACCAAAAAGGCGGTGAACAGCGGCCCGATTTCCCGCACCACCACCATCACCATCACCGCGCCGAAATAATCCCCGGCCCCGATTTTGGGCATCACCGCGGCCGCTTCCAGGATGGTGGCGCTGCCGATCACCACGGCCAAGAGCAGCACCATGGGAACGGCTTCCACGCCGATGGAGTACACCTGGATTGCGATTTGATTAAAGCTTTGCCGGCGGTTTCCGACGCGCAGGAAAGCGCAGGCCGCCGCATGAAAGCCGAGCTCGGAAAGCTGGCCGGGATAGGAGGCGCGCCAACGCGCGCCGACCCAGGAAAGAAGACCGATCATCTCCTCCCATTTTACAGGTGGG
>JBGPFT010000233.1:0-4163 GCA_041483475.1 Fibrobacteria bacterium
ATCCGGAAATTTTGGATCCCTGAACACCATTTCCGCGTATTGTGGCAGTGTGTATCGGTACAAGCCCGTCGCTTTGCCCCAGCGATCCCGCAAGCCCTCGCCGGGGCGGAACAGGCCCTGGTAAATCTCCCGCTGCCAGGCTTCCAGCTCATGCGCCTCGGAAAGGCGGTCGCGGCGTTCGTCGCCTTCGGGCAAGAGGCGCAGGTATTGGCCGAAGCAGTCGCGACCTTTGTTCCAGGTTTCCGCCAAGCCCCGGAATCCGCCTTCGGAAACGCGGCTGTATTCGTATTCGCGGAACAATGACGCCAGCCTTCCGGCCAGTTGGCATAACCTCCGCGCCTCGTCCCGCGGTTCCGGGTCGGAACCCGGCTCCAGATAATGGCGCAACGCCGCCGGCGGGTTTTTCCCCAGCCGGGCCAGGATCATTCCCTGGAAATCCACGGTTTCCAGCATTTGCGCCGGTTGCCGATCCGGCGCCTCTCGAAAGCGATCCAATTCCGCCAACCGGTTCCACAACAGTTTTTCCAACGTCTCGAATCCGATGTTGATCGCTATCCCCGTCTGCTCCGCCACCTTGGCCTTGAGCCAGTCGCGCGCGGCGGAATTGGAATAAGCGAGGGTAGGGGACGCGAAAGGGTCGTCGCTTTGCCCCAGATTTTCGATCAACCGATCGGCAAGGGCTTCAAGGGAATTGCTGAAGTGGAGGCGGGCGGGCATGGGGCGGGGGTTTTCCCGATCCCGATCAGGCGCCGGGGTCGGCGGGAAGGCGAAGAGAGGATTCGACGGGTTTCAAATCCGGCAAACCCTTCCCTCCGGTGGATACGCCTAATTCGGCGAGCCGTTCCCCACTGGGCCGAACCCTGGATTCATAGCTGCTCGCGGCTTGGTTGAAAGCCGCGCCGGCTTTGGCCAAGCCTTCGCCGATTCTGCCGAAATGGTCCATGAAGACGACGACCCGCTCGTAAAGCTTTTGGGCTTCCGCCGCGATGGCCTGCGAGTTTTCCGTCTGTTTCTGCTGATCCCAGCTCATGCTGATGGCATGCAGCAAGCCGATCAAGGTGGCGGGGGTGGCCAGCATGATTTTCCGCTTCGCCGCCATAGGGAAAAGGTCGTGGGCCCCCTCCAGGGCGGTGCTGTACAGGGATTCGGCGGGCAGGAACAGGACGACCTGTTTTAAGGCGTTCGGGAATTGGGCCGGATAGTCGCGATCCGCCAACGCCTTGATGGTTCCTTTTAGCTTGTTCGCATGTTCTTCCAGCACAGCTTTCCGTTTTTCCGGGTCGGTAGTTTCCAGGTCCGAGAGGAAATCCAAATCCGGCGTTTTGGCGTCCACGATGATGACCCGGTCGCCCGGCAAATGGACCAACATGTCCGGTTTGGCGTCACCTTCCACGACTTGCTCCGTGAAGTCGCAATGCGCGCTCATGCCGGCGGCCTCGACGACTCGGCGCAAGGTTTCCTCACCCCACCGGCCCCTCGCTTGGTTCGACTTGAGCACCATGCGGAATTGCTCGGTTTCCTTGGCCAATGATTCGCTTCTTTGCGTCAACGTTTCCAGCTTCTGCTTGACCTCGCCCAATGTGGTGGATTGTGCCGTCTCGCTTTGCTGCAGCCGCTGCTGGTAGGTTTTGAGCTGCTCCTCCAGCGGTGTGAGCATGGTTTTAATCGCCTCTTGCCTTTGCAGCAACGATTCCAGATTTTGGTTCACCAATTGTTTTCTGTTTTGTTCCAAGGCTTCTGCGCTCATGACCTTGAACGCCTCTTTCTGATTTTCGAACAACGCCTTGGCCGCGTCCCGTTCGGCCGCGGCGGAGGATTTTTCCGCGATTAAGATGTTTTCGCGATTTCGGGCTTCGGAAAGTTGCGAGTCCTTTTCGGAGATTTGCTTCCGCAACTCGTCTTCGACCCCGGAGTCCGCTCCCCGATTCCGCAGCGAGGCCAGAATCCAGCCGAGAACGAGACCGGCCAAGGCGGCGAGGGTGATATACAGCGCGGTCATGAGAAGAATTGTAGCTAAGCCGGGGATTCGTGAGGCGGGAAGAAGGCCGGCGTTTCAATATTTGAGACGGTCAATTCATGTTTTTAATGCGGGCCGTCCAGGCATGTACCGGAGAACAGGTTGGACGAGAAACGTTCGAACTGGGGTAAATCTGAAATTTTCATGCGCGCTCGAATTACACTTTCAAAGACTCTTTACCCTGATATCCTCCCCCAACCCCAACTCGCGCAAAGCGACCTTCGTCTCTTCAATTTTCCCCGGCGTCAAACCATCCGGAGGATTGACATCCACGGTAATCGTCAGTTTCAGACCGACCGAGGTCGCAAACCGGGATAAAACCTTCTGATAAAAATTCATCCACTTTTGGGGCGGCACATCGCCGGTCCACTGGAAGCCGGAGATTTTCGAACCTGCGGGCATTTCGACTTCCCGATCTGGAATCGAAGATGGAGTGGAAACAGGCTGACCGGATACATGAGGCAAAGCAGAAGGAGCGGCTGGCGCGGCGGTTTTTGCCAAATACGCCTCGGCCTTGTCCTGCGCGATGATGAAAACATCGTCCGTCAATTCAACTTCGTTGGCTCCTAGCGCCTGCTTATAGACGAACGGCTTGTAACTCCCATCAGAAGCCCTACCGACATAGGCAATCATGCCGGAACCAAGGCCATTGGAAATGGTGGTTTTGATGGAATCCGGCTTAAGGAGTCGAGGAAACTTGGGCGAGGCAAAAAAAGTGTCCCGAACGGATTTGGTACTCCACTCGGGAAGTGCGGGGGGCCAATGCCGAATCAAGAAGTTAACGCCGATGGCATCCTCAACCACCGCTTCTTCCTTGAGGCGCTTAAGGATCAAATCCGATAAATGCCCCGAGCTGGAATGAACCAGCCCGAGATCGATTTTTCGGAGGGTGTTATCATCGCCCAGTAAGAACAGATTTTTGTAGGACCGCCAAACGGTTTCGCGCAAATCGCGCTCCGCTCTTTTCACATGCTCCCGAAGTTGCGCTTGCTGGGCTTCGTCAAGTTTCAATTCCGTAGAATCGCCATCGATGTCTTGCCAGGCTAAAAGTTTACGAGCCTCTTCGCGCAAAGGGCCGGATTCATCCGCCACGCACCAGATTAAGCCGCTTTTAAAGGTGCGCGAAGAAGATCCGTTCTCCTGGGTCATGCCAGAAATCAAATTCTTGGTCGCGGGTTCAGCAGCTGCATTTTCCGGCGGCAAGATGACCAAGGCAAGCAATGGCCGATCGGGAATCAGGCCGCTTTTCTGCGGGAAGTAAATACGTTCCACCCCCGCGCCGGCGCTGAATACCTTCTGAATTTCGGCTCGAACGGTTTCCTCGACCTGGGAAGCTCCAATGCTGGCGCGCCGGTCGGAAAGCAGTTTGTTCAGGTTGGGCTGGAAACTGAAACGGTATTTGTTTCTCTCGACCACCAGGAAATAGCAACTGTCCGTCAAGGATTCGAGGCATTGATCCACACTACCGATGTCGAGATCCGGCTCGGCCACCGCCAGGTGTATTTCCGGAACCGTCGCCTCCCCCTTTTGCTGGCCGCCATTGGATTCGAATAAAACCGAGACCGCGACTTTGCGATGCAGGCGCAGTCTTTTCACTTCCGTGGTGCCTTCGGCATCCAGCCGCAATGCATGCGCGTATTCCTTGCCCGCTATGTCGGTGGTCACTGCGGGTTCGAGGCGCGATTCTCCGAGTTGTTCGAACATCGCCGCCCGAAATAGCGGATCTTCAATGGGAGCGGTTCCCAGCGAAATGAGAGCATCCTTGTGAGCCCCCTTGTATCCTTCGCTATATGCCTTGGAAACCCACAAAGCCAGCAAGCGCAAGACTCCGCGCGTTTGCTGGAAACGCGGCAAAGTCCGCCATTTTCTTTCAAAAACCGACAGAACCGAAGGATGGAAAGGATAGGTGGCCATCAGGGCTTCCTTACCGCTATCCACCGGGAACCAACCGGGCAATTGTTGTTTGTTGGATACCAGCCAAGCGGCGTATTCATCGACCACGGCTTGCGCTTCCAGCGGCGGCCCGCCCCATTCAAACAGCCGGCGGCGGATGATTTCGGAGGTTTCGGCTTCGGCCGCCATGACCACAGCCTTGCCAAGGCGGTCGAGCAACTTCTTAAAGCGTTCGAAATCGCCTTGATCCTCG
>JBGPFT010000234.1:0-4147 GCA_041483475.1 Fibrobacteria bacterium
CGGAGGATACCTGTCCCAAAGAACAGTGGGCGTCATTTCCAGCGCAATGCTGACCGACACCACGTCATACCGGGTGGCTATTCGCGATTCCTTATATCGGCGTATTTTGGTTTCATACCGCCCCGGCGGCTTCGACACCGTTTATTACCGCGACAGCGTGATATATTACGAAACGGACGTGCTGGAATTTTCCGATTCCACTTTGAAAGTGGTTGCCGGAAGGGACGCCATGATCAACAATTACGCCTTCCGCTCGCATCGATACGAGGATTCGTTGATTGCGAATCAAAATTACGGCTCGCAAACGTTTCCGGTATACCATGACAGCAGTGGAACATTTCCCAGCTCCACAGGGTGCCAATTCAATTATTCCAAAAGAACATTCCTCAAAGACGTCGGGATCGGCCGGTATGAGTCCGGCCAAGCCGCATGCGTGGGCGGAACGTTTTACACCTACGATTTGATAAGGTTCAACAATCTTCTGGTTACGGGCTTAAGGCGCGCAGGCAATAAAAATCCCGGGAAAATGGAATCGCCGTCTCATAGATTCAAAAATCGGACGGTTTTGGGAAGAAAACATTTCAAGCACTGACTTGGAAAAGCGGTAGCGGTTCAGGCGGAATCACGAACCAGCGGCCGGAGGCCGCGGAGAATCTTCGGGAGCGTCCACTAACCTCGCCCTGCGGACCGCGTCCTCACCGAAGCGATCGCGCACCGCGTCCGCGGCCTTGTCCAGGGCGGATTTCACCTTGGGCTCCGCAAAAAGGGAAAGCTGGGCCTCCACTTCCGCGAAACTGGAAAGGCGAACTCCGAGCAGTCGGATTTTTCGGGAAGACCTCAGCGACGATCCCAAAACTTCACGCAGCAACGGAAGCGCGGTTTCGAACATCACTTGGCTGTCCTGCACGATGGCATGCATAGTGCGGCTTTTGGAATGCCGGCTGAAATCCGGATCGCGCCAGACGAGGCTTACGGTGCGCCCGGAAAACCCATGCTTGCGGGCGCGGCGCGCCACGCGATCGCAAAGATCGAGCAACACGGCGCCGAGAAAATCCGCGTCGCCGCTGTCCTTTTCAAAAGTGGTTTCATGGGAAACGCTTTTCTCCCGCCATTCCGATTCGATTTCGCGGGGATCCTCGCCCCGGGAAAGCGCTTCGAGCTGGGAACCGAATTCGGCTCCGAAAGTTTTTACCAAGGCCGCCTTGCCCATCCCCCGCACCTGGCCTATGCTGCGCAAGCCCAACCGGTGCAAGGCCGGAGCGGTGCGCGGACCCACGCCCAAAAGTTTTTCCACCGGCAATGGATCCAAAAAGGCGACAACGTTGGTCGCCTCCACTAAAGTTAAACCGTCGGGTTTCTGGAAATCCGAGGCGATTTTCGCGATGAATTTATTGGGGGCCACACCCACCGAAACCGTAAGACCCAATTTGTCCACCACGACCTGTTTGAGCTTACGCGCCGCCTCCCGGGGCGATCCGAACAATCCCCCGGTTCCCGTCATGTCGAGGAAGGCCTCGTCCACCGAGATCTGCTCCACCACCGGGCTGAAATCGTCGAGAGCGTCCATGAGCCGACGAGAATATTCGCCGTAAACCTCGTGGCGGCCCGGCACGTAAATCCCCTGGGGACACCGCCGGCGCGCCTCCGCCACCGGCATGGCCGAGCGCACGCCGAAAACCCGCGCCTCGTAGGATGCCGTGGAAACCACGCCCCGGGCCGAATGCACGCCGCCCACGATCACCGGCTGGCCGCGCCATTCGGGATGTTCCAACTGTTCGATGGCGGCGAAAAAGGCGTCCATGTCCACATGAAAAACGACGCGTTGCGGATCGGGACTCGCCATGCCCCAATTAATAGCTTTCCCCGCCGTGAAAGTGTTCGCGCTGTCCGACCCGCATCTGGCCTTCGGAGTTCCCGACAAATCCATGGACCGCTTCGGCGAGGAATGGAAAAACCATCCGGAAAAAATCGCGGCCCATTGGCGCGAAAGCGTCGGAACCAAAGACGTGGTGCTGGTGCCCGGAGACATCAGTTGGGCCAAGCGGCTGCCGGAGGCCATGCCCGATTTGGAATGGCTGCATGCCCTTCCCGGTGTCAAGGTGTTGCTCAAGGGCAATCACGACTTTTGGTGGCCCACTCCTTCCCTATTGGAACGCGAAATCCCCTCCTCCATCCGCTTCATCCAATACAACCACGTGCGCGTCGGGCCTTTTCTTTTTTTCGGCGCGCGCCTCGGGGACTGCTCCGAATACTCGGTATTCGATCTCATCGCCTGGGATCTGAAAAAAGGCGACATCCCGGGGCTCAAGGCGGGCAACGATTTGGCGGAACAGGAAAGGCTTTACGAACGGGAAGTGCAGCGCCTGCGCCTCAGCATCGCTTCGCTGCCGAAGGAAGATCCCGGCATCCGCGTCGCCCTCACCCATTACCCGCCCTTGGACCACAAACTTTCGCCTTCGCGGGCCTCCGCCATGTTGGCCGAAACCGGCGCCCGGCACGTGGTGTTCGGGCATTTGCATTCGGTGAAAAAGGAATGGATCGGGAAAGCCTTCGGAGAAACGCAAGGGGTGCATTACCACCTCGCGTCCTGCGATTACCTGGATTTTAGGCCAAAACTGATTTGCGAGGCCTAGCCTTCGCCAGCAAATCCGCGCAAATCTCGTCGAGCAGCGGCCAGCCTTCATCGCATAATTTGACCCGGCCTTTCGCGCGTTGCAAACAGCCGGCGTTTTCCCATTTCGCGAAAGCGGATTCGCTCCATTGGACGCCGTGATTTTCCGCGACGTCGGCCAGGGAAAAACCCGTCGATTGCCGCAAACCCAGCGAAACAGATTCGGTGAGACGCGCGTCCGCATCGAGTTCATCCCATTCGCGGCCTGAATCCGGAAATCCATCCGCGCCCCAGGCCAGGTAATCCTTCAACGCCCAGGGATTCATCCAACGACGTTGGCCGTCATAGCCATGCGCCCCGGGCCCGAAAGCCAGATAGGGCGCGTCGCTCCAATATCCCCGGTTGTGAATGCACTCCTGGCCGGGCAAGGCGAAGTTGGAGGTTTCGTAGCGCCGTAAACCATGGCGGCGCAGCAATTCGACTCCTTCGCGGTACAGGTCGCGGTAAATTTCGTCGTCGGGAAGCTTTAGCCGGCCGTCCTTCTGGCGATGATCGAATTCCGTGCCTTCCTCCACGGTAAGGCCGTAAAAGGAAACATGGCCCGGGTTATACGACATCAGCGTTTCGAGATTGCTTAAAAATCGCTCCCGGGTTTGTCCGGGGATGCCGAAGATCAAATCGCCGCTGAAACAAAAACCCGATTCGGAAGCCAACGCCTCCAGCGCCTCTCTTGCACCTTCGGGAGAATGCACCCGTCCCAATAATTTCAATTCCTCCGCGTCGAAGCTTTGCACGCCCAGGCTTACGCGGCCAAATCCAATTGCGCGCCAAGCCTTCAGCTTGTCATGGGTCAAAGAGCTGGGATTGGCTTCAAGGGTCATCTCCTGGACACCGGAGAGATCGAAATGCTCCCGCAGCTTCGCGGCGATTTTCTCCAGATGAGACGCGGGAACCACGGAAGGGGTGCCGCCCCCGAAGAACACCGTGCTGACGGGGACGTTTGTGAAACGCAATGCCGCATGATCGATCTCACGCAATACGGTTTCCAACCAAGCCCGTTGGGTGACTCCCGGAGATTCCCAACTGGCGAAATCGCAATAATGGCATTTGCGTTCGCAAAAGGGAACGTGGACGTAGAGTTGCCATTGCATCGCCCGTAATTTAATCCTTCGAGCAAGGGCGCTCCTCGATTTATTGCAGTGTCGGCAAAATATATTGTTATTATATTTGCTATATAGCAAAATATATCATACGAGGAACCCCATGCATCGCCAATTGGAAGCGCAAATCCTGGAAGACCTGGCCGGTAAAATGGTTTTCCTGGCGGGTCCGCGCCAAGTGGGAAAAACCACGGTGGCGCGCAATGTCCTGGCCCAAAGAGAAGGGCGCTATTTCAACTACGATCAGCGGGACGACCGCAAAGACATCCTCTCCGCCCGTTGGCCGGAAAAACCCGGACTTTTGGTGCTCGACGAACTGCATAAATTCCGGGATTGGAAGCGGTTCATCAAAGGGGAATTCGATACCCGGAAAAAC
>JBGPFT010000235.1:0-4118 GCA_041483475.1 Fibrobacteria bacterium
GATTCCAGGTTCGACTCCTGGCACTCGCACCACTCTCCGTTTTCCGTTCACAAGCTGTCGGTTTTGAACGCCGCCGGGATCGAATCCCGCAGGCGCACGTACACGGCCGCGTTTTCCGCAGAAGACAGAACCGCAAAAGGCCCCGCGGCTCCGCCCGGGCGATAGGTGATCGAATCCGATCCCATGGCCGCGATCCAGGTGCGGCAATCGAACCAAGCCGTGATGGAAATCGAATCCCCGCCCGTCGAGACACGGATGGAGGAAGTACCGAAAACCAATCGGATTCGCAAAGTGTCCGGCATGGCGAACAACAGTTGCTCGGAGCCGTAACTGAAAGCGGCGAGACCCGAATCCCGGACCTGGCCCCAATCCGCGGTGTCGACGGGAAATACGGCGACGGCGGGAAACGACAATTCCACTGCGGCTGATTCCCAGGGAGAGGAGACGATGTTCCGCGTCGGCAGGCGGTTGGCGGCGGTGTCGGCCGCATTGAGAAAGTTGCCGCCACTTTGGTTCCACAAAACTCCGGCATCTCCCTGGACGCCTCGATAGGAAAGTCGGGTCACCTTAACGGGAAAAGAGCGCATGTCCCAGCCCGAGGCTGGAATCAAGGCTACGCGCGCGGAAACGATTTCGGGATTTCCCACCTCGGTTCCCGCCTGGCGGCTGTCGAAGAAACAGCCTTGCAGGCCGAATACCGCCAGCGCTGCGCAAGCGAAACGCATGGCTCAATCCCCCGAAGCGAGCGGGAACAGCTGAAAATTCAACTGCACCACGTCTTCGGCCTCGCCGTGCGCGGCGGCCAAGTTGAGCAATTCCTTGCGCAGGAGTTGCAGACGCTCCTTCAGCTTCGGAAAATCCGCCCGCCGCACCGGGATGGTTACGGAGCTGATATCGCGCCGGGCCGCCGGCTCGCGTTCCAGCGCCTCCAACGACAGGTGGATCATCTGCCGGTGATAGTTTTTCACCGAGGCCGACGCCACCTCGTCCCGGGTGGTGATGTTGGCATCGGTGGGTTGGAAGCCCCGCAGCGTCTTGCGCAAAAGTCCCAAATCCTGGAGCAGGTCGAATGCCGATTCGGCTTCGCGTTCCGAAACGCGATTCCGCATGGCCCGGGAAATCCAGGCCGGGGTTTTCCGGAAAGTCTTCAAGGCCGTCATTTCGCGAATCACCATGGGGTACCAGGTGGAAAAGAGTCGGAGCTGCGCTTCATCCAGGGGCTTGAGCCCCAGACGGACCCGGCTTTTGACCAGCTTCTGATAGTAATAATGCCGTTCCGCCTCGGTGGTGGCTTGATTATAAAGCACCAGACTTTCGAAATATTCGGCTTTCGGCCCCGATAGATCCAACCCTCGGATGAATCCGGCCAGGGATTTCCGGCTCAGGTTCCGACCCCCGTCCATGACCAACTTCAGGTAATTCGGACTGCCCAGTCCCGCCTTGCGGGCGAAAAACCGGTGCGAGAACGCGGGCAGAGCCGCTTTTTTCCAGGCGTAGAAATCACGCAAATACACCCGGTAATCCGAGTAGCTGAAAACGTTTGGTTCCACGGTCGCCATTTGCCGAATTGTCTTGGCTCCAGTATACCAAGCCGCGCTTGAAGAGATCAGCGGGCACCCGGCCTGACGTTAACAAAAGTCATCATCCACCCCCGCCTAGCTATATTGCTGCACATGAATCTCGATGCCATGGCCGCCGTGCTCCTGGAAAAACTCAAAAGCATCGCTCAAACCGAAACGGTGGTGGGAAAACCCATTGTGGTCGAGGGCATGACTTTGATCCCCGTCTCCCGCGTCTCCATCGGCTTCGGCTTGGGGGGAATCGAAAACAAATCCGAAATGGCCGGATCCGGCGGCGGCCTCACGGTGGAACCAATCGCCTTCATCATGGTACGGGACGGCGACGCCAAAATCGTCAGCCTTACCCGCGACAAGGACATTTTCGCCAAGGCGATCGATTTGGTGCCGGAAGTTATTTCGTTGTTGAAGAAAGACAAAGACCCTCACCCGTAGCCCACCTCACCCCCGACCCCTCTCCCCGCTTAAAGGCGCGGAGAGGGGGGCCGTTTCTAGACTGATTCTCTTTCCGGCGAAAAGCTTTAAGGAAACGGAGAAGTTACCCCTGTACTCCCCCTCTCCATGCGTTTAGGCATGGAGAGGGGGTCGGGGGGTGAGGTTACCCGAACGCCCGAATCGCCCGCCCAATCCCGAAAGCCACCAGGCCCGAAGCGGGGATGGTGAGAATCCACGCCACGAGCATGTTGCCCGCAACGCCCCAGCGCACCGCGCTCAGGCGTTTGGCGGTGCCCACGCCCATGATGGTGCTGGAGATGACATGGGTGGTGGAAACCGGAGTGCCGAAATGCGAAGCCCCGAGGATGACGAGCGAAGCCGCGGTTTCGGCCGCGAAACCGTTCACGGGTTGGAGTTTGATCATCTTTACTCCCATGGTCTTGATGATGCGCCAGCCGCCCGCCGCGGTGCCCAAGGCCATGGCCGTGGCGCAGGCGACGATCACCCAGATGGGCACGTGAAAATCAGAGATGTAGCCCATGCCGACCAAAGCCATGGTGATGACGCCCATGACTTTCTGGGCGTCGTTGGAGCCGTGGCTGACGGCCATGAACGAAGCGGAAACGAGTTGCAGCAATTTGAAAAGGCGGTTCACATATCCCGCGCTGGAATTGCGGAAAAACCACATAATCAATACCATGAGGACGAAGCCGCCCACCAAGCCCAATATGGGGGAAACCACCAGGGCCGTGAGAATCGTGCGTAGACCCGCCCAGTTCAGCGCCCCGAAGCCGTGGAAGGAAGCGGCCGCGCCCATGACGCCGCCGATCAGGGAGTGCGAGGAGGAACTGGGGATGCCGTAAAACCAGGTGAGCAGGTTCCAGGAAATGGCTCCGAGCATGGCCGCGGCCACGATGGCATTGGTGACCAAGGCCGGATCCACGATACCCTTGCCGATGGTCTTGGCAACGGCCGTGGACAGAAACGCGCCGACGAAGTTCAATACTGCGGCCAAGAGGATGGCCTGGCGGGGGGACAGCACGCGGGTGGACACCACGGTGGCGATGGAGTTCGCCGCATCGTGCATGCCGTTGATGTAATCGAAGGCCAGGGCGATGGCGATCACCCCGGCCAGCACCCAAACGCCGTCAGCCATGCTTCAGCACGATCCGTTCCACGATGCCGGCCACGTCCTCGCATTTGTCCGTGGCGGTTTCGAGGTATTCGTAGATGTCCTTCCACTTCATGACCAGCAAGGGATCGCCCTGGCCCTGGAACAGTTCGCCGAGCGCATCGCGCAGCACCTTGTCCCCGATGTTCTCCAGGCGGTTGATCTCCTTGCAATGGGGGATGATTTTCTCGTATTTGAAGCCGGGGATGAGGGGCAGCACAGTGTGGATCTCGGCGGCCTGCAGGCGGATGACCTGCACCAATTGCTTCATGGGTTCGGTGGGTTTGGTCAGCCCGTAAAGCTGCATGCGCTCGGTCACCGATTCGATGTAATCCAGGCAGTCGTCGAGGGCTTGGGCCAATTCGTAAATGTCCTCGCGGTCGATGGGCGTGATGAAGCTTTTGTCCAAAAGGATGAGAATGTCGTGGGTTAAAGTGTCCCCGTCATGCTCCAGGCGTTCCAATTTGAGCGCGCATTCATGGGCGCGCTCCGGATTTTCCACGCCTTCGGCCAGCGTCTCGGCGCCCTGCTGGAAAAGACCGGCGCTTTTGGCGAACAATTCGAAAAACCGCTTGTCGGTGGGAATCAATTTGCTGAACATGAAATCACCTGCTTGGCAATGGTTCCGACGATCCGAGAATTCGGGGCGGAAGGTAGAAATCCCCTTACTCCAACATCTCTGCCGGCACTTCGACGCTGAACTCGCTTCCCTCCCCCACCTTGCTTTCCACCCGCACCGTCATGCCGTAGCGTTGAGCGGCGTGCTTCACGATGGCCAATCCCAGGCCCGTCCCGTCCTGGCGGGCGCGGGCGCCGTCGGCCCGGTAGAAGCGCTCGAAGATCCGGGGCAGCATTTCCTGGGCGATGCCGATGCCGGTGTCCTTCACGGAGAATCGCCGCGCCTCGGCGTCCCAAGCCACTTTGATCTTGCCGCC
>JBGPFT010000236.1:0-4107 GCA_041483475.1 Fibrobacteria bacterium
AGTGCCGGGATCGAGGTTACCGGTGGGCTCGTCGGCCAGCACGATATAGGGCTCGTTCGCCATGGCGCGGGCGATGGCCACGCGCTGTTGTTCGCCGCCGGATAGCTGATGCGGCAGATCGCGCGCCTTGTGGGAGATCCCCGTCCGGGTCAGCACCTCGTACACCCTTTGCTTGATGCGCCGATGCGAAGCCCCCGCGATGCGCAGGGCCAGCGCCACGTTCTCGAACACGTTGCGATCCGGTAGCAGTTTGAAGTCCTGGAACACGATGCCCAGGCGCCGACGCAGCGTCTGCACCTTGGACGCGGGCGTACGCTCATTCGAATAGTAGGTCAGGTCCTTGCTGAAGGAGATGAGTACTTCGCCGCGATCCGGCTTTTCGTCGAGGTATAGCAGCTTGAGCACCGTGGTCTTGCCCGCCCCGCTGGGGCCGGTGAGGAAGACGAATTCCCCGCGATCGATGCGGAAATGCACGTCGTCGAGCGCTTTCCAATCCCCCCGATACAGCTTGGTCACGTGCGTGAAGGAGATCATGGCCTTTGCAGGACGAAGTGTAGCCGTTCGTTGCGATCTGTGCCGGGGCGGAAGGAAAAACCGGCCAGCACGGCGAGGACCTTGAATCCGGATCGTTGGGCGAAGGTGCGCAGCCTGGCCGCGGGGTAGATCCGTTGCTGGTGGGTTTCCTCGTGGCGGAGGGAGTTTCCGCCGGATCGGGTGAGGAAGAAGGCAAAAAAGTTGAGCTGCAGCCGGATCCCCGCGTCATAGCGACTGCGCCGGATATACGCGCCGCCTTCCAATTCCTCGACATCGCAGGTATCGGCGAAATGGCGGCGGGAGCAGCCATCGGTGGTAACGTCGAAGATGAAAAGCCCCCCGGGGCGGAGGATTTTCCGGACGGCTCGCAGGGCGCGCAGCACGTCCGCCGGCCGGAGCAGATAATTCAGGCTGTCGTACAGCATGAAGACGAGGTCGAAAGGTCCGCGCAAGGCCGGGGTGCGGGCGTCGCAGGCAACCCGGTGTGGGGACACGGCATGCCGTGTCCCCACACCGGGTGCTACCCGCAACATTTCGGGGCTTAAATCGGAATACACGGCGAATGCCTTCGGAAAAATCGGCATGGCGGCGAATCGGCAAGTGCCGGCCGCCAGTTCCAACACACGGCGCGGCGGGGTGGAGTTTCCGTATTTCCGCCACAAGGCGCGTACATGGCGGGCCCAGGCGGGGTAGTCCACATGGGACATGATGCGGTCGTAAAACGGGGCGATGGATCGGTAGGGGAGCGTCACCTCACTCCCCGGAAGTTGCCTCTGAGTTGCGAAATTGCGCCAGCCGGTTTTCCACGTGCACATGTTCGCGCCATTTTTTCACCAAGCCGCCGAGCTTTTGGGTCACCAGCCATTCCTTGGCGAAAGCGGCCACTTGGGCATAGTCCTCCTCCAGGGATAATTTTCGCTCCGCGGCCTTGTGGTCCACGCGGAAGAGATGCCAGCTGTCCCCGAGCAGAAGAGGGCCCCCGATGGCGCCTTCCGCAAGGGAATCCACGGCGTCCTTGTAAGACGGATCCAATTGATCTTTCTGGAACCAACCCAAATCGCCGCCCTGTTCCCGCGTCTTCTTATCCTCCGACAGCGCGCGGGCCGCGGTCGCGAAGTCCGCGGAGCTTTTCAGGGTCAGGCGCACCGAATCCAGGAAGGCGCGCGCGCGCGCGATATCTTCGGTCGACGGGACCACCTTCACCAGGATATGCGCCGTGCGGATCTCGTTGTCTTTCTTGCTCGTGACCCGGATGATGTGGTATCCGTAGCGCGTGCGCACGGGGCGGGGGGTGTAATCGCCCGCATCCAGGGCGAAGGCGCCGCGTTCGAAATCGGGGTCGAGGGTGCCGCGCTTGGTATAGCCGAGATCGCCGCCGTCCTTCGAGGAAAAATCCTCGGATTGGCTTTTCGCCAGATCGGCGAAGCTTTCTCCCCTGTCCAGCCGCGCGATCAACCCCTCCGCTTTGGCGCGGGCCGTCGCGTCGATTTTGGCATTGGCCTTCACGCGCCATTGGATATGGGAAAGACGCACCCCGTCCTTTTGCACCGGCATGCTGTCGGCGTAGGCGCGGAAGAAATCCTGCACCTGCAGTTGCGAAGGTTCCACGTCGCCGACGAATTTCATCTGCAGCTTCTGGCGCATCATCTGGTCCCGCATCTGTTCGACCAGTCGGGCCTTGAACTGGCCCAGCGACATGCCGGCGGTTTGGCGTAGGGCCAGCTCGAGCTGTTTCTCGCCGCCCTGCTGCTCCGCCGCGCGCGCGAACATCTCATCGGCGCGAGTCGACGCATCCTGCTCCGATACCTTGATGGTCGTGTCCTGCCTGGCCTTGGCCAACAGGACCTTCTCGTCGATCAGGCGCTCCACTGCGGTGGTTCGTTGCTCCGCCGGAGGGAGCGCGGCGAAGCCGGGTCTTTGCGCTCCCAGCGCCTGCCGGAATTCCTCCACTTCGGATAGCAGGATGGGCGTCCCGTCGACGACGGCGGCGATCCCGTCCACGGAAGTCCGGGCGGCATGCGCCCCAATCCAAAGCGCGGCCGCAGCGATTGCGAACGTTCGTTCAATGAGTCGCGGTGTCGTCGGGGGCATGCGGGTTTCCTTCGGAGGCGGGGGATGGTTCCGGAGGCGTTGCGGGTTCCGGAGCGGCGGGCGTTTGGGGCGCCGGCGCCGTTTCTTCGACGGGAGGCGCTGGGGTCGGAGTCGGGACGGGTCGACGACGATGCTTGGGAGCGGAAGGTTTGCGGGGCGTCGGTTTGGCAGGGGGGGGAGTTGCGGATAGGCCAGCGGCTTCAGGTTCCGGATTCTCGGGCGGCGGGGTTTCCACTCCAGGAATTCGATCCAGGTTGAAACTGATGGCGGCCTCCGCCTTGTACTGGGAGATTTTTGCCGCGCGTGATTTGTCCTTACGCTCCATGGCGAGCTGGGCCGCAATGGCGTCCTTGGCCTCGGCGAAGGCGATGGGGGTTCCGGCCTCGATGCGATCGATCAGCTTCACCAGGTATACGCCATCGGGACAATTGATGGGGGCGGAGAGAAAACCGGGCTTGGCGTCGACCAGATCGCGCAGCAGGCAGGCCGGAATCTCCCCGGCCTTGCGGAAGGGTCGGGAGGAGGATTCCGCGGCCGTGTCGCGGGCATGGCGGGGGTCCACCGGGAAATTTTCTCCCTTGATCCGGGCGCGCAGGGCCAAAGCCTCCTTCACGGAACCGGACCGGAAGTCGAGATACCGGAATTCCGGCGCCGAACGCCGGAACGCGTCCTTATGGGATTCATAATACCGGCTCATGGCACCCTCGTCGGGTTCGGCGAGGTCGGCGGCCTCTTCGCGGGCCAGGAATTCCTCGATGAGCACCTTGCGGCGCATGGATTCCAGTTTGCGCTTCACCTTGGGATCCGCGTCCAGCTTGCCTTTCAAGGCCTGTTGGTATACCACCTCGTCCTCGATCCATTGTTGGATGAAGGCGAGGTATTGGTCGCGGGAAAGGACTTTCTCCAATTCGGGGGGAAAGCTTTCGCGCAAATCCTCCAAGGTGAGGCGGGATTGGTTCGCCTGGGCCAGCAAGGTTTGGGGGCGCTCGGGCTTTTGGCAGCCGGACAGGGACAGGGCCAGCCCCACGACTGCGATCGCAACTCGGAAAGGCCGGGGAAAAAGGGCGAAAATCACGGGGGGAATATAGCTAGAGGCCGCATCGGTATTTTCGCGCATTGATCTTTTCCCGGGCCAATGATATATTGTATATGCGTTATAAGTAGATGGGGTCAGGAGGTTTTTATGTCCGACCAACTCATACTCCGGCTGGATCCGGATACGAAAAGCAAGCTGAACCGCCTTTCCCGGTCCGAGGGAAAATCGACTAGCCAGGTTCTCCGGGGGATGATCGACCAGTTCATCCGGGAACACGATCTCGCGGGATACGTCGACGGACTTTGGGATCGCATCGGGAAAAAAATCCAAGCCAAGGGGTTCGGGCCTGACAAGGTTCAGAAGGCGATCCGGGAGTTTCGGGGCGCATCTAAATGAAGGTCGTGGTGGACACCAATATTTTCGTCTCTTCCTTTTTCGGCGGTTAT
>JBGPFT010000237.1:0-4096 GCA_041483475.1 Fibrobacteria bacterium
CACCACGTCGAAGGCCGAGATGCGATCCGAGGCCACCATGAGCAGGTACTCGCCCAGATCATAGACGTCGCGGACCTTGCCTTTGCGGAACAGGGGGAACTCCTTGATGACGGGGTCGGGGAATCCGGTTTTCATGGTCGAAATTTAAACTGATACAGCCCCTGTACGCTGAGGCGCAGCGAGCGCAAATTCCATCGCGCTTTTTCGTCAGGCGCGAAAGGCAAGATGGCTTTCCATGGGGAGCGGCTTTCGAAATCGAGGCTGGCGAAGGCCAATCCGCCCGTCACCGTCCAGCGCTTGTCGAAATCTTGCTGGTATCCGGCCTGGATTTCATAACCCGCCCCGGCGGGTTTCATGCGCGCCCGCACGACGCCCGTGGGCGCGTACATCTCGGTGGGAGGAAAATTCCAAAAGCGGGTATAGGCCAGGTACAATCCGGCACGATTGTTTACGGTGAGCAGGGACACGGGTATGAGGTAACGCCCGCCCGCCCCGAACAGTTGGCCCTGCACGGCATAGCTGAATTCCCGCGGCGGTCCAGCCCCCTGCGCCAGCGCCGACATCTGGTACCAGAAATGCTCGGTGCGCAGCCAAAGATCGAGATAGGTGAACAGGGGAACCGCGGCGATCAAGCCGACGGGAAAATAGACATGCACCGGGTCATAGGGTTGCAGCACTCGCAAGCTGTCGCGGCGGACGATGGAATCGACATGGGCGGAGAAAAGCGTCTTGACGGAAAGGGTGGAAAATGAGAGACCTAAAGTAGCGCCGAGAAAAGGGCGGCGATGGTGAAGCTTGATTTTCAGGCTGTCGAGATTGGCCGGCCCTGCGCCCAATGAACCCGGAGCTTTTCCGCCGGCTTCCAGCGATCGAATCGCCGCGGTTTTCAACGAATCCGGCTTAAAGGATGCCAAGGAATCGGCCGGGGAGGTCGGAATTTCCGCCCGAGTTGCTGCGGCGCAGGCGATTAAAACGAAAATCCATTTCATGCGGCGGCCCGGGGAAGTCCGTACAGGCCGTGTTGCCGGATATAATCGGCCACCGGCTTGGGTAATTTCGCCAGGGCGGCCTCGGGATTTTTCTGGAACAGAGTCCGGTATTTCCGGGATTCCCCGGGGACTTCGACGCAGGGTATGCGCGTCGCGTTTTCAGGCAGGCTCTGGATGCGAAATCCCTCGCGCGGAAAAATGGCCGGGGCGGCTTCTTTCAGGATGGCTTCGGACTGATGCCAGGAGCGGAAGGAGTCCCAATTGTCGGAGCCCACGAGCATATGCCATGCATGTCCCGATCCTTCGGCTTGCTTGACGGCCCGCAAGGTGTACAGCATGAACGAGGGCTGGGAAAGCGAAGCTTCGATGTCCGAAACGGTTTCACCGGGTGTTGCGGCGATCAGGGCCTTCACCATGCCCAGGCGATGGACGAAGGGAGTGGCCGGGGCATCCTTATGGGGGGGATGGTAGGTGGGAATCCAGATCAGCTTATCCAGCTTCAGGAAGGTGCGCGCCAGGCGCGCCACCACGACATGTCCCTCATGGGGGGGGTCGAAGGAACCGCCGAAAACGCCGATGCGCACATTCGCCCCCGATCACATGGGACGGGGCTTTTGGGCTTCTTCCTTTTCCGACTTCTTTTCGCGGGCATGACGGTCGCGGGCCTCCTCCAGCTTGCGCCGCATGGTTTTCACCTGATTGCGGAAAGGGTCATCCTTGGCGACGCCGTCCAGCGGTTCCAATTGCGCATCGGCTTCGGCGAATTGCCCGAGCGCGATATAGCAGTCGGCCAGCTTGAGGACGATTTCGCGCTGGGGAACCCGATCGCCGTATTCCTTGAGGATATGCTTGTAATAGATGGCGGCGGCCAGGGGTTCGTTCATGCGGCGGTACAGGCGGGCTACCTGCATATCCCGGTCGGCCAAAAGCTTCCGCAGGCGATCGAGATCGGACTTGGCGCTGTCGCCGCGCGGCGAATCGGGGAAATCGGCCAGGAAGGTTTCGTATTCCTTCATGGCATCGAGGGTTTTGGTTTGATCGCGTTGCGGGATTTCCGTCTGTTCGGCCATGCTTCGGGCCATGTGGTAACGGGCCTGTTCCTCATAACGCTTCGAGCCGGGGAATTCCTTCAGGAAGGAAGCGTATTCCTGTTCGGCCTCCAGCCAGTCCTTGAGCCCGAATTGGGCCTCGGCCAATTCAAAATAGGCTTGTTCGACATGCTCGGTGCCTGAGCAGGTGGTGATGAAGTCGGAGTATCCTTCCTTGGCGGAAGCGAATTTCCGCTTTTCGAACTTGGCGTGCAGCTTTTCAAAGCGTTCCCGGCAATCGCCCTGGAAATTCTTGGGTTTGCTGGAACAGCCGCCAAACCACAGAGCCGCGACGGCGGCGCCGGCGCCCCAGAAGGAGCCGGATGGGAAAAGGATGCTTTTCATCGCGGTTTCAAGGACCCGAGGATTCCAGCTTGGCCAATTCGTTTTTGGCGCGCTCGAGATACTCGCTGTCCGGATACAAAGATACAACTTTGCGGAATTCCGCCGCCGCCGCCTTGCGATCGCCCAGGCGGAGGTGGCAGTATCCCAGCTTGAGCTGGGCGTCGTCCGCCTTCTCCGTATCCTTGTATTCGAGTACCGCGCGGAAGGAGGCGACGGCCTTGGCGTAATTCCCCAGCGCGTATTGCGATTCCCCGATCCAGTACGCGGCGTTGTCGGCGTAGCTTCCCTTCGGGTATTTGGATTGCAATTCCTCGAAGGTCTTCATGGCCTCGTCGTATTTGCGGCCGTAGAAGGAATCGAGGGCTTTTTGGTATAAAGCCGCCTCCGGAGCCGAAACGCCTTTCGGGGGCGGCTCGCGCTTCGGCTTGGGTAAGGTCCCCGCCGCCAGCGCGGGCGAAGACGGCGATTCGTCCACGGGCAATGGCCCTGGATTGAAGGCGGCCGGGCGGCGCGCTTCGACGTTCTGCAGCCGCGATTGCAAGGAGTCGAGTCGGCGCTCCTGTTCCCCGACTTTTTCGAAAGGGGGAAGCGCGGAGAATTGTTCCGAGAGGGTTTGGGTTTGCCGTTCAAGTTCCTTTATGCGCGCGGCCAAGGCTTGCATTTCCAGGCGGTTCTCCTGCGCCAGCTTCAGCGCCTCGTCGGAATTCTCCTTGAGCGTAAGCATGTCGACCTGGGGTAGGGAGGCATCCGCGACCGATGGCGGTCCCATGTCGGCGCAGCCGAAAATCACGGGGAGAAAAGCCGCCGTGATCGCGAAACGGGAAGGAAGGGAACGCGGGATCCGGGAAGGCGGCAACGGCATGTGGCTGTAGTATATTCAAGCCGGAATGGTGCTTACAAGGTACATCCTCAAGGAGCATTTCGCCCCGTTCTGCTACGCGCTTTTCGTCATCACCTTCCTCTTTCTCGTCGATTTCCTGATCCGCATCCTGTCCTCCATCCTGAGCAAGGGATTGGAATGGCGCGTGGTGCTGGAGATCATCGTATTGAACCTCGCGTGGATGCTGGCCCTGTCCATCCCCATGGCGGTGTTGGTGGCGGCGCTCATGGCCTTCGGCCGCCTTTCCGCCGACAATGAGATCACCGCCTTGCGGGCCCTGGGGATTTCCCCGCTGCGGGCCATGCTCCCGGAGTTCGCGGTGGCCGCGGCCCTGGGCGTGGGCCTGGCCTGGTTCAACGACCGGGTGTTGCCCGACGCGAATTTCCGGGCCGCCGCCCTGCGCAACGACATCGGCCGCAAGAAGCCCACCGCCCTCATCGAGCCGCGGTATCTGATCCGGGATTTCGAGGGCTATCAAATCTGGATCGACGAGGTGAATCAACGCACGGAAACCTTGCGGGGAGTGCGCATCTATCAGCAGGAACCCGGCAAACCGTTGCGCTACACCCATGCCGATTCCGCTTCCATGGAATACGTCAACGGCGGCAAGACCATCCTCATCCATTTGCGCCACGGCGAAAACCACGCGGTGGAGCCGCGCGATCCGAAGAATTACGTCCGCATCCGTTTCGCTTCGCAAACCGTGGCCATCGACAACGTGGACGCGACCTTGCGGCGCCACGAACGCACCTATCGCACCGATCGCGAAATGTCGGTCCGGGCCATGGCGGAGA
>JBGPFT010000238.1:0-4075 GCA_041483475.1 Fibrobacteria bacterium
GCCGTCGCCGCCGTCCTTGTCCTTGCGATGCCCGTCCTCGATGTATTCGCGGATATGCTGGTCGGTTTCCAGGAACATCATGGCCGTGCCCCCGTCCCAGGAAGGAATGTCGTCCTCGTCTCCCGGATTAGGGACCCCTGCAAGCCCCCCGGAGCCGTGGCAGGCGAAGCAGCCTTGTTTTTCGGCCAGGCGTTTGCCGCGCAGAAAGGAAGTCGAGGCGGGTCTGCGCAGGGACTGGAGGATCCCCGCAGTTGCCACCGCCAGGAACAAGGCACCCCAGGCGAGGCGCCTCCGCGTGGATAACATGCGTGTTACTTCTTCAGGATTTCATGCACCGCGATCAACTTCATTCCGGACTTTTCCGAAACCTCGCCTACGACGGTGACGGTTTCCGAGGCTTTTTCCACCAGGAGGTCGTTGGCCTTATTGTGATCGGGACCCACGGCAAGATAGATCTCGCCTTTTTCGGTAAGCAGTCCCACGGGCAGGCCTTTTTTGATGCATTGCTTGGCGCATTTGGCGTGGTCCTTGCCCATGCCGCCGTGTCCGAGATAACAGTTCAAATCCACGACTTCGCCGGTAAGGGTGTCGCTGGCGGCCGCCTTGTGTTCGTCGGCGAGGGCGGGGACGCCGATCAGAAGAGCGGTGGCTAAAGTGGAAAATGCGAAGATGCGTTTCATGGGATTCTCCTTGGATGTGTGTGAGTGAATATACGACCTTGCCAGAGAAAATACAGGGCCGGGTAAACCGCCAGTTCCAGCAGCACCGAGGTGATCACTCCGCCCACCATGGGAGCGGCGATGCGCTTCATCACGTCAGAACCCGTACCGTGGCTCCACAGGATGGGGACTAGTCCGGCCAGGATCACCGAGGCGGTCATGATCTTGGGCCGCACGCGCTGGACGGCTCCGAAGCGGATGGCTTCCTTGAGATCGGCGGCGCTGCGCAATTTTCCCTCGGCCCGGAAGATCTCCAGGGCGCGATCCAGGTACAGCAGCATCACCACTCCGGTTTCAGCGTCGAGGCCCGCCAGGGCGATCATGCCTATCCAAACGGCCAGGCTGAGATTGTAGCCGAGCAGGAACAGAATCCACACGGCGCCCACGAGCGAGAAGGGCACGGCGCAAAGCACGAGGGCGGTGCGCGCCAGGCTGCGCGTGTTGAGATAAAGCAGGATGACGATGAGCAGCAAGGTGAGGGGGATGACCAGCATCAGGCGGCGGTTGGCCCTTTGCATGTATTCGAATTGTCCGCTGAAGGCCAGACTGTACCCTGGGGGCATGGCCAGTTCGTGCGCCAATTGGTTCCGGGCTTTGCGCACATACCCGCCGATATCCGAGGTGGACAGATCCACGAACACCCAGGAATTGGGGCGGGTATCCTCGCTGCGAATCACCATCGGTCCCTTCGCGGTATTGATATCAGCCACTTCCTCCAACGGAATTTCGCCGCCGCCCGGAATCGGGACCAGAGCGCGGCGCAGGGCCGGAAGGTTGTCGCGCAATTCGCGGCTATAGCGCAGGCTGACCGGATAACGCTCCAGCCCTTCCACCGTGGTGGTGACAGCCATTCCCCCCAAGGCCGTGGCGATGAGATTCTGGATGTCGGAGACGTTGAGGCCGTATCGCGCCGCGCGCATCCGGTCGATGGCGATGTCGAGGTAGTTGCCCCCGACGGCGCGTTCCGCGAAGGCCGAAGCAGTGCCGGGAACCTGGCGCAGGATTTCCTCCACCTTGCGGCCGATTTGCTCCAAGGTATCCAGGTTCGCGCCCGATATCTTGATGCCCACCGGCGTCTTGATGCCGGTGCTGAGCATGTCCACCCGGTTCTTGATGGGCATGGTCCAGGCGTTGGTGACGCCGGGAAGCCGTAGGGCCCGGTCCATTTCGGCCACGAGCTTTTCCACGGTCATGCCTTTCGGCCATGTCTTCTCCGGCTTGAGGCGCACCGTGGTCTCGATCATGTCCAGGCCCGCCGGATCGGTGGCGGTTTCGGCGCGGCCGATTTTTCCGAACACCATTTCAACTTCGGAAAAAGTTTTCAGGATTTTATCGGTTTGCTGCAGCAATTCCTTGGCCTTGGTCACCGAGATGCTGGGCAAGGTGGTCGGCATGTACAGGAGTTCGCCTTCGTACAGCGGAGGCATGAACTCCGATCCCAGGCGCCGGAAGGGGATGACGGTGCCGGCCACCGCCAGGAGGGCGGCGAGGACGACTTTTCGGGGATGGCGCAGTGAAAATTCGGCGACGGGTTTGTAAGCCGCCATTAAAAATCGGTTGATGGGATTTTCCTTTTCCGGCCGTATCCTTCCGCGCACGAACCAGCCCAGCAAGACGGGGACGACGGTGACGGACAGCCGCGCCGAGGCGGCCATGGCATAGGTCTTGGTGAAGGCCAAGGGCTTGAACAAGCGGCCTTCCTGCGCGCCCAAGGTGAACACCGGGAGAAAGGAAACGGTGATGACCAGCAGGGAAAAAAACAGGGCCGGTCCCACCTCGGAGGCGGCCTCCATCACCACGGCCCAATGATCGCGGCGCTCTTCCGGCTGCTTATGCGCCTCGCGTTCCAGATGCTTATGCGTGTTTTCGATGAGGATGATGGCCCCGTCCACCATGGCCCCCACGGCGATGGCGATGCCTCCCAAAGACATGATGTCGGCGCTGAGACCCTGTATTCGCATAATCAAAAAGGCGAGCAGGACAGCCGCGGGTAGGGTGAACACCGCCACCAAGGCGCTGCGGAAGTGGAGCAGGAACATCCCGCATACCAGTGCCACCATGAGCATTTCCTCGATCAGCTTGTCGCGCAGGTTGCGCGTCGCGCGCAGGATCAGGCCCGATCGGTCGTAGGTGGGGACGATGCGCACGTCGGCGGGCAGGCCCGGTTTCAGTTCTTCCAGTTTTTTCTTCACGCCGGCGATGACCTTGAGGGCGTTTTCCCCCTGCCGCATCACCACCACGCCTCCGGCCACCTCGCCCTCGCCGTCGAGTTCGACCAGTCCGCGCCGCATTTCCGGGCCCACGGTGATCGTGGCCACGTCGCCCAAGGTCACCGACCGCCCGGCCGCCGCGTCGTATTTCACCGGCACCTTCAGCAAATCCTCCACGCCCCGGATATACCCGAGGCCCCGCACCATGTATTCCGCTTCGCCCATCTCGATCACTTCGCCGCCCACGTCTCCGTTCGCGCCGCGGATGGCCGTTTCCACGTCGGCAAGCGCGATTCCATAAGAGCGTAGGCGCGCCGGATCCACCTGCACCTGGTATTGCTTGACGTATCCGCCCACGGAAGCGACTTCGCTGACGCCGTCCACCGAGGCGAGGCCGAATTTGAGGTACCAGTCCTGCAGCGATCGCAATTCCTGCAACGAGCGCCGCTTCGAGGTCAAGGCGTATTCGAACACCCAGCCCACCCCGCTGCCGTCCGGGCCCAAGGTGGGAACGACTCCGGCCGGAAGCCGTCGCTGCGCGGTGTTCAGGAATTCCAGCACTCGGCTGCGCGCCCAATAGAGGTCCTTGCCGTCCTCGAACAGGACGTACACCAGCGAGTAGCCGAAAAAGGAATAGCCGCGCACGGTGCGCGAACCCGGCACCGACACCAACGCCGTGGTGAGCGGATACGTGATTTGATCCTCGACGGTGCGGGGCGACTGGCCGCGGTATTCGGTGTACACGATGACCTGGGTGTCGCTGAGATCGGGGATGGCGTCGACCGGGGTGGAGATCAGCGCCCATAATCCGCCCAGCAGGCCCAACAGGGCGATCAGTGTCACCAGCCCGCGGTTGCGTATGGACCAGGCGATGGTCCAGGCCAGGAACCCGGGCTTCGGTTCAGCGCGCATCGGGGCCTCTCATTTGTTCCACCGCTGCCCGTAAATTGCTTTCCGAGTCGATCAGGAATTGCGCCGAGACCACCAAGCTGTCGCCTTCGGACAAACCCGACAGGATTTCCACGTAGCCCCCGGAGCTGCGGCCCACCTCGACCTCGCGAGGCAGGAAACGTCCTCCACCCAAGGCCGTAACGGCCACGTCGCGGCCACCGGCCCGGATCAAGGCCTGTTCGGGTATGGCGATGA
>JBGPFT010000239.1:0-4058 GCA_041483475.1 Fibrobacteria bacterium
CCCGTGGTGTACGCTGCCTTCTTGCGCCGCGTTCCCGTGGTCTTGCATGAATCCGATCTTTCGCCGGGGCTGGCCAACCGGCTTTGCCTGCCTTTTTGCCGCCGAATCTGCGCCGCATTTCCCGAAACCTTGGATCATTTGCCGCGCGCCAAGGCCTTGCTGACGGGGGCGCCCGTGCGCGAGGAGCTTCTGCGCGGAAATCGTGAAGCCGGATTGCGGCGCTTGGGATTCAAGGTGGGAAAACCCGTGCTTTTGGCCATGGGCGGCAGTACCGGATCCACGGCGCTGAATGCCGCGGTGCGGAAGGCA
The DNA here is from genome assembly GCA_041483475.1 of Fibrobacteria bacterium. GTDB lineage: Bacteria > Fibrobacterota > Fibrobacteria > UBA11236 > UBA11236 > UBA11236. Next base: position 310 of record JBGPFT010000239.1, read on the forward strand.
TTGCCCCGCTTGTCGCCGCGATTCCAGGTCGTCCACCTTTGCGGGCGGGGTTTTCTGGATTCCGAGCTAGGAGATCGTCCAGGCTACCGCCAATACGAATTCCTGCATGGCGAACTTTCCGACGCGCTGGCCGCCGCAGATTTCGTGGTTACGCGGGGCGGTGCCAACGCTTTGTTCGAATTCCTGGCGTTGCGCAAACCTTGCCTCATCGTCCCCCTGCCGCTTTTGGCCTCGCGCGGCGATCAAATCCAGAACGCCGAATCTTTCGCGCGCCGGGGCCTGGCCAAAATGCTGAGACAGGAGGAATTGACTGCGGATTCGCTGCTCACCCACTTGGCGGATCTGGAGCGCGATGCAGGGGAGCTGCGCCGCAACATGGAGGTATCGGAGCTTTCGCATGGGAATGAGAGGGTGTTGAAGGTTATCGAGGCTTTCGGGGGCGAACCCTCACCCCCGGCCCCTCTCCCGCCTTAAAGGGCGGAAGATGGGAGGGAAGGCGGATGTGGCATGAAGAAAATCGAGTTTGCCAGGGAATTACGCAAAAGGTCTACGCATTCCGAACACAAATTATGGTTGAAATTGCGGGACAGAAAATTACTTGGACACAAGTTTAAGAGACAATTCGTTATCCGAGGATTTATAGTGGATTTTTATTGCTCAGAGCTTAAGTTGGCGATAGAAGTCGATGGTGGGATTCACAAGTATCAGCAGGAATATGACAGGCTGAGGCAAGAGGCGATTGAAAAAGGTGGTGTTGAATTCTTGCGATTCAAATCGAAAGATGTCATTGACAACCTTTCCGCGGTAGTGGAAAAAATCAAATTGTGGAAGGCACATCAGCCATCCCCCCCCTCTTCCGCTACGCGGGAGAGGGGCCGGGGGTGAGGGTAGGACATGGAAGTTTTACTCGATCTCTTCCTCCACCTCGACGCGCATCTCAGCGATGCGATTGCGCATTACGGTGCGTGGACTTATGGGATTTTATTCGTCATCATCTATTGCGAAACCGGTTTGGTGGTGACGCCTTTTCTCCCCGGCGATTCGCTTTTGTTCGCGGCCGGAACCCTGGCAGCTCTGGGGGCCTTGCATCCCGCGACCTTGGGGGGCGTGATGATCTTGGCCGCGTTTTTGGGCGACGTCACCAATTACAACGCGGGACGCTTCCTCGGCCCGAAAATTTTCCGACCCGGGGCGCGCATCCTCAAAACCGAACACTTGGATAGAACCCATCTGTTCTATGCACGCTACGGAACCAAAACCGTCATCATCGCGCGTTTTGTGCCTATTATCCGCTCCTTCGCCCCCTTCGTGGCCGGAATCGGTCGCATGGGATATTTCCGTTTCCTCGGTTTCAGCGTAATGGCATCGCTTTTATGGGTTTCGGTATGCATGGGCTCCGGGTATTTTTTCGGCAATATTCCGGCGGTAAAACGGCATTTTTCCCTCGTGATCTTGGGAATTATCGTCATTTCCTTGTTCCCGGTGGCCATGGGTGCATGGAGAAGCAGTTCTTCCCGGCGAAATCCGGATCGATGAGGTAAATTCCTGGACATGCGGAAAGCGTTTTTCGTCCTGGCCGGAACCGTATCCATGGCTCCGGCGCAAAACTACACGGTGCAACTCCCTGACTCCATTTGCCAGCTGGGTACTTCGGTGACTTGGGAAAAACGCATCACCCAATATTGCGAAGGTCCGGCTTACGAAAGCTCCACCGGCTATGTCTATTTCACTGAACAGGCGGGCGGCGCCAATTGGCCGATTTGGAGAATACGCCCCGGCACCGCGGACACGGGCATTCGCTGGGTGACCACAAGACAAAACAACGGTTTGGAATTCGATCCCCAGGGCCGTTTGGTGGCGGCCGAGGATGGCCGTATCGCCCGTTTCACGTCCACCGGGACTTTGGATTCGGCGTTGGTTTCCTCTGGACAAAACGGGGTGACTTTCGGTCAGGCCAACGATCTCAGCATCGGATCCAACGGCGCCATCTACTTTACCCAAAACAGCACCCAAGTGTTTTATTTGAGTCCTACTCGTCAGCTTTCGACGGCTGGGACCGGTTTCAGCGGGGCGAACGGTCTCGAATGGCTGGAGGAAGAGAATAACGTCTATGTCAACGAAACTGGAGGAAGCCGCGTCCGTCGCTTCCCGATTCAGGCCAACGGTTCGCTCGGAACGGCGGCCAATTTTGTCACCGTCCCCAGTCCGGATGGTGGTACCGTGGATTCTCACGGGAACCGTTATGTCGCCAGCTATTCTATGGGTGAAATCCGCGTGTTCAATGCCATTGGCGACTCTTTGGGATTCATCCGGTTGCGCTTTGCCACCGGAACCTATGACAGGACCGCCGGTGCCACCGGCAATACCGACAACGCCGTTTTCGGCGGCCCCGCCAACACTATTCTTTACATGACGGGCGACGGCGGTCTTTATTCGGTTCAACTGCGAATCACTGGTCGGACTCGACCGGGCACGGCGATTCGTCCCGTTTCCATCCATCCGGTTGCCGAGCATAAGAACGCGCTGGTGGACGCGTTAGGCCGTTGGCTGCGCCCCGAATTTTATCGCCTACTGTTTCCCCGGCTGCTCGTTCCGCATTAACTCGCCCGAGGGCGAGGGTATATTTCCCTCGTGGCCAAACCTCTTCGCTACGAAGATCGCGGCGCTTCGGCGGATAAGCGCGAAGTCCATGCCGCCATCCGCGGCGAAGACCCGGGTCTTTTTCCCGGCGCCTTTTGCAAAATCCTTCCGGATACGCTCACGGGCAGCTCCGATCATTGCGTGTTGATCCACGCCGACGGAGCCGGGACGAAATCCGTGGCCGCTTATTTGTGGTGGAAGGAAACCGGGGACGTTTCCGTCTTTCGCGGCTTGGCGCAGGACAGCCTGGTGATGAATCTCGACGATATGCTGTGCGCCGGAGTTTCCGGGCCTTTCCTGCTTTCCAACACCATCGGCCGCAACGCCAAGATCATTTCAGGGGAAGTCATCACTGAAATCATCGGGGGTTACCGGGATTGCATCGAGATGTTGGGACGCCATGGCGTGAAAATCATCGGCGGCGGCGGCGAAACCGCCGATCTCGGCGACGCGGTGCGCACGATGGTGGTGGATTCGACTTTGGTGACGCGCATGAAAAGGCGGGACGTGATCACGGGTGAAAAACTGCGCCCCGGCCACGTTTTAGTCGGGTTGTCGTCCTCGGGGAAAGCCGCGTATGAAAGCCGGGAAAATTCCGGCATCGGCAGCAATGGGCTCACTTCGGCGCGGCATGAGCTGCTGTCGTCGCATTACCGCGAAAAATATCCCGAGGCCTATGCGCCGGAAATCGCGGGATTGGCGTATACCGGCCCTTTCCGGATGAAGGATCCGCTCCCCGGTTCCGAGTTGACGGTGGGTGAGGCCCTGCTTTCCCCGACGCGCACCTATGCGCCGGTGTTGGCCAAGGTTCTTTCCGAAATGCGCGACGCGATCGCGTTCATCTTCCACAATACCGGGGGAGGGCAAACCAAATGCCTGCGCTTCGGCAACAATTTGACTTACGTGAAGGACGATCTTTTTCCGCTTCCGCCCCTGTTCCAAGTTTTGCGCGAGCGGTCAGGCCTCGGGCACCGGGAGCTTTACCGTTCCCTCAACATGGGTCATCGCCTCGAAATAGCCTGCGAACCGGACGCCGCGCCCGCAATGATCGCCATCGCGAAAAAACTGGGAGTGGACGCTAAGGTGGTTGGACGGATCGAAGCCGGCCC
>JBGPFT010000240.1:0-4040 GCA_041483475.1 Fibrobacteria bacterium
AGTCGATGTCCGTGCTGGAAGAGTTGAGCCCCACCTATTTTGAATGCGTCACGGCCCTGGCCCTGGCCTGGTTCCGGGAACAAAAATGCGGGGCGGTGGTGCTGGAAACCGGCTTGGGCGGGCGGCTCGACGCCACCAATGTCATGACCCCGCGGGTTTCGGTCATCACTTCTATTTCCTTGGATCATACCCAGGTTCTCGGCGATACTATCGAAGCCATTTGGGGCGAGAAACTCGGCATCGTCAAACCGGATGTGCCCCTCGTCGTCGACGAGGACAGACCCGCTATGGCGAAGCGGGCGGAAGAAAAGGCGCGGGGCTCCGGCTCCTTGTTTTTCAATCTCGCGGATCGTTTACGACCCGAATCCGCCGGATTCCGGCTGCGAGGACAATATGGAGAATACGTCCTTCCGCGGGATTTGCGGCCCGAAGCGTATCAGGTCCGCAACGCGGCGCTTTCCCTGTTGGCCCTGGAAACTTTTCTCGGGTCCGCCTTGCCGTCGGCGGAAAGATGGCTTCCCCCGCTTCGCTCGGCGCGTTTGCCGGGCCGCATGCAATGGGTGGAGGGTAAGGGGTTGCCCGTATTGCTGGACGGCGCCCACAACCCCGCCGGCGTGGAAGCGTTGTGCCGCCACCTCAAAACCTTGGGACGCGGGAAGCCGCGTTTTTTGTTCGCGGCCATGCGCGACAAGGACGTGCCGGCGCTTTATCGGACGCTGCGCTCCCTTTCCACCGACATCGTCTATCTCGATCTCGGCGCCGCCTTCCTTCGCGCCCTTCGGGCCCAGGAGTTGCGCGCCTTGCTTTCACCGGAAGAACAAGTCGGTTTGCGCGAGGCTCCCATCGCTTGGGATGCATTGGAACCCTTGCTTCAACCGGCAAACGGAGCGGACTATGTCGTACTATGCGGCTCCCTGTTTTTGTTGGGAGAAATCATCCCGCTGCTGTTGCCTTATTATCGCGGACTGGAGGAGTTCAGAAAATTGTTGGAAGAAGAAAAATCTCCTCACCCCTAGCCCCTCTCCATGCCTAAACGCATGGAGAGGGGAAGGTTGAAATATTTTTCACATCGAGTCACTTCTTTGTTTCGAGTGGTTCTTTGTTCGGAAAGTTGGTGAGCCCAGGAACGGCCCCCCTCTCTACGCGTTTAAGCGTGGAGAGGGGTCGGGGGTGAGGCCTTGTTACATTCCCTCCCGCATGGAACGCGAAATCGTCGAATTGATCCTGCGCTTTTTCGTATTGACCGTTTCCCTCACCCTTCACGAATTTTCCCATGCCTGGACGGCTTTTCGCCTGGGCGATGACACGGCCGCGCGCATGGGGCGCCTCACCTTGAATCCTTTGGCGCATCTCGACCCCGTCGGGTCGCTGTTGATTTTGACGGGCATGCCGCTGGGTTGGGCCAAGCCCGTGCCCATAAACCCTTCCCGCATGCGCGATCCGAGACGCGACGGATCTTTGGTGGCCTTGGCGGGCCCGGTTTCCAATCTCATCCTCGGGGTGCTTTTTTGCGCCGTTTATTCCGTCCTAAGCTATCGTTTCATCGGCACGGGATGGTTTTTGCTGATCAGCTTTTTCATCCACGTCAATTTCAGCCTGGCCATATTCAACTTGATCCCGCTTTATCCGCTGGACGGCTCCAAGGTGCTGCCTCTTTTCCTTTCGCGGGACGCGGCGGATCGCTATGAGCGGACCCTGGAAAAGCTGGGGTTTTGGCCTCTTCTACTCATATTCCTGCTGGATATGTCCGGGGGACATGGGCCCTTGCATTGGTGGTTCCAGCTTTGGAACCCGTTGCTCCGACCGATATTCCGGCTGTTCGGCGTGCCGTCGTTTTGGTGAAGGAGAGAGGGTCGCCGCATTGCCAGTCCCCGCGGCCATAGCTACCTTAGGCAACCCGTTTTCAGGGAGGAAATTTGCCCACCCATAAGTCAGCCAAAAAAAGAGTGATTACGTCGAGAAAGGCGCAAATCGTCAACCGCGACGTGCGCACGGAGATCCGCTCCGGTTTGAAAAAAATCCGCCAGGCGACCACCAAGACCGAGGTGTCCAAGGAACTCCCCAATATGTTCACTTTGCTGGACAAGGCGGCCCGCCGCAATCAGGGTGGTATCACCAAGAACGCCGCCTCCAACTACAAGCGCAAGATCCATCAGGCCCTGGCCCGGGCCAAATAACCCGCCCCTCCCATGTCCTTTCCGCTGCTCGGCGTTTACGGCGAGCGCGATCTCGTTCTGGTGCGCGGCGAAGGTTCCCATGTCTGGGACGCCGAAGGCCGCCGCTATCTCGACTGCGTTTCCGGCGTGGCCGTGAACGCGCTCGGGCATTGCCATCCCGCCGTGGTGGAGGCCATACGGGCGCAGGCGGGAAAACTCATCCATGCCGGCAATCTGTACGTGCAGGAACCGCAGCGGGAATTGGCCTCGCGCCTGCTCGAACTTTCGGGTTTCGACGCGGTTTTCTTCGGCAACAGCGGCGCCGAGGCCAACGAGGGCGCGTTCAAATTCGCGCGCCGGCATTTCGTCGTCGCCGGCGATCCGGATCGCTGCGAAATCGTCAGCTTCGCGGGTTCCTTCCACGGCCGCACCTACGCGGCCATGGCCGCCACCGGCCAGGACAAGATCAAACGCGGATTCGGACCGCTTCCGCCGGGTTTTATCACCGTTCCCGTCAACGACGTCGCGGCATTGCGCGCCGCCGTAGGCCCAAAAACCGCGGCGGTGATTTTCGAATCCATCCTGGCCGAAGGCGGGGTGATCGATCTCGCGCCCGAAACGGCGGAGGTTTTGCGGGAGATCCAGGCGGAGGGCGTTTTGTTGATCGCGGACGAGATCCAAACCGGGTTTTGGCGCACGGGAGCTTTTTTGGGATGCGAGGCGTTGGGACTCAAGCCCGATCTCGTCACTTTGGCCAAACCCCTGGGCGGCGGCTTGCCGCTCGGGGCCGTGCTTTTGCGCGCGGCGATCGCGTCGGAGCTGAAGCAGGGCGATCACGGCTCCACCTTCGGCGGCAACCCTATTGCCTGCGCCGCGGGTTTGGCCTTGCTCCGAGTTCTATCCGATCTGAAATTCCAATCTGATATGCGCTCCTGCATGGCTTTGCTGCGCAACGGATTGGAAACGCGCGTGAAAGCGAAAAAAGCGGCGGGCATCGACATCGGCCCCGTTCGCGGACGCGGATTTTTGATCGGCATCCGCTACGGCGGCGATCTCCCGGCCCTGCTCAAGCGCATCCGGGCCGAAGGCGTGCTGGCCCATCGCGCCGGCGACGGCGTATTGCGCCTGCTGCCGCCGCTGAATATTTCCCGGGATGAGATCGGGGAATTGCTGGGGGCTTTGGAGCGGGCGTTGGGTTAGGTTATTGCCTGTGGTGGTTAGCTTTTCCCGTTAATTCCCCCCAGGAAACGGCATGTCCAGACCCAAAGGCTCGAAGAACAAACCCAAAGCCGCCCGCGTTCCTGAATCCGGTCCCACCCAACGCTCATCCCCCCGTAAGGATCAGGGATCAACCTTCGAACAAGCCTTCAAAAACATTGACGACGTGCTACGGAAAGAAGCGGGCTGCACCACCGAGCTCGATTATACCGAGCAAACCTCCTGGCTGCTGTTCCTGAAATATCTCGACGGGCTGGAGCAGGATCAGGCCGATGAGGCCGCCTTGAATGGAAAGAAGTACGCCTACATTCTCGAAAAATCCTATCGCTGGGAAAACTGGGCCGCACCCAAGGACAAGGACGGGAAACTCGACCATAACCGGGCGGTAACGGGCGACGATTTGTGCGATTTCGTGGACGACAAGCTTTTCCCCTATTTGCAAGGTTTCAAGGAAAGGGCGAAGGGGCCCAACACCGTCGAATACAAAATCGGGGAAATTTTCGGCGAGATCAAAAACAGGATTCAAAGCGGCTATAACCTGCGCGAAATCATTGACCGTATCGACGATCTTCGTTTCCGTTCACAGGCCGAGAAGCACGAGCTTTCACACCTGTATGAAGCCAAGATCAAGAACATGGGCAATGCCGGGCGCAACGGCGGCGAGTA
>JBGPFT010000241.1:0-4032 GCA_041483475.1 Fibrobacteria bacterium
ATGGGCGATCCCCTTTCTCTTACCCTTTCTGCTTACTATGGGCCTGAAGTTGCGGGTAACGATTCCGACAGTCGCATGACTTTCGACGCCACCGGCATCACCAAGGTTATTCCCATGGTGGACCTCTGGTTCCAAGGCAATTACGGTATGGAAGCCAAAGCGGCTTTGGATTCGCTCGGCCAAGACGCGTCCTGGTTTGGGTTCGGCCTGCAGCCCTTGGTGCATTTAAGTTCCATGTTCGGCTTGGGTCTTCGGTATGAATTCTTCAGCGACCCGAATGGAACCAGGACTGGGACCGGTGTGAAAGATCTGACTCTGCAAAACATCAGCGTAGCTCCCACCTTCTGGCTTGCCACCGGCCTGATGGCGCGCGCCGAATTCCGCATGGATATGGCCAGCAAAAAGGTGTACGCGGATGATAAAGGGGCTCCCACCGACAGCCAAATGGAAATCGCGGCCGATATAGTGGCTTCTTTCTGAGAAACGGGGTTCCGGGGTTGTTCCTTTAGGGGCGCGGCCCCGGAATGGATGTTAGATTGAAAAACGAAGCAAATAAGGAGAACAAATAATGAAAATGATCGTGGCTTACATCAAACCCTTCAAGCTCGACGAGGTCAAGGCCGCCATCCAGGAAATCGGCGTCAGCGGCATGTCGGTGACCGAGGTCAAGGGCTTCGGCCGCCAGAAAGGCCATACCGAGCTTTACCGCGGCAGCGAATACCACACCGACTTCATCCCCAAGGTGAAAATCGAGGTCGTGGTTCCGGACAATCTAGTCGACAAGACCGTGGCCGCCATCACCGAGAAGGCGCGCACCGGGAAAATCGGCGACGGCAAGATTTTCGTCCTGGCCGCGGAAAGCGCGCTGCGCATCCGCACCGGCGAAACCGGGAACGAAGTTCTGTAAAATCAGCGAAGGACGCTCGCCGAGTGCCCGTCTGACGGGATGTCTAAGCTCCGGGTGTATCGAGGCGAGCGATTCCCCGCAGTTGCCGCAATAGGATGTCCCGAGCTTTATTCAAAAATCCGAAGTAATTTCCATTCCGGTAATCCGGATAGGTCCATTCGAAAGGATGGAAGGCTCCATCGCGGAAATACAAGGTGGGTTCCACGTAAATCCCGTCCCGGATGTAGACGCGCTGGCGTTGATCCTTGGTGCTGGCCAGGAATAATTGCCCGGGTGTCAAATAACCCGGATCGAGGTTTACGGTTCTTTTGCCGCCCCTTGTCAGTTTCGCTTCCTCGGCATTGGTCCAGAGCTTGATCTCCGGAATGGACTCGCGCGGAATCAGGTCGGGAAAGGACGCGAAGGAACGCTGCAGCTCCGGCCCCAATTCGTCGGCGTAATAGCGGGTATGGGCGAAGGGGACGGGATCGAATAGAACGTCCGGGGATCCGAAGCGACTACGCAGCGATGCCAGCCCCCGCTCCAGGGCTTCCAGGCCTGCGCCGAGCATTCCCACCACCAATTTAACGGGTTCAGGTTCCTTCGGCGCTCCCATCAAGTCCTCGTTTTTTACGGAATTCCCCGGCAAATTGTAGCTTTGCATTTCTTTTGCGATGGGGCCCCGAATGGGAAAAACCGCGTTTTCCTGCCGTTCTTTCCAGAAAAAGGGCCATACCGTGGTGGAAGTGGTCGGGGACGTGACTTTCGAGGTGATCGAGGCGCTGCGCCGGGAGTTCGCGCAATTGCGGGTGGACCGGCCCGCACAGGTGGTGTTCGATTGCATGGGGGTGACCTTGATGTCGAGCGTGGCGCTGGGGGAGTTTTCCCGGCTAATCAAGTGGGGGCAGGAGAACCAGTGCCGGCTCAAGGTGACCTGCCAGAACGATCACGTGGTCGACGTGCTGGAAATCGCGGGGATCACCGACAGCATTCCTCTTTTCCCCAGCCTGGACATGGCGTTGAACCGATGAAGAAAGAAGATCTCATGAAGGCCGCCTCCGCCTTGGAAGGGGCGGGGGAGAACCTATCCCGAACCCGTTTCACCATCGGTTTCGACGGCTTCGTAGACGAGATCTTGCATGCGGTGGGCACGCGCAAGAACCAAAGAGAATACGAGAGGATTCAAACCCTCTCCGAATTCGCGGCGCGAATCAGCGCGGCGGCGGGAAAATCAGCCAACGTCGAATTGGTACCCCTGCAGGTGAAGCCCGGGGGCAACGGCCCGATCATGTCGATGGCCGTGGCCGGCATGAGCGGCAAGGTCACCTGCATCGGATTGCTCGGGTATCCCGAGGTGTTCCCGGTATTCCGCCCTTTGGCCGAGAAGGCCGAGGTGATTTCGGTGGGCAATCCCGGGCATACCGACGCCCTGGAATTCCACGACGGAAAGTTGATGCTGGGAAAACTCAACACCATCCAGGAGATGAATTGGTCTCGCCTCCAGGAAGTGATCGGGGCCGAGCGGTTCCGCTCCCTGATGTTGGAGTCGGATCTCGTGGCCTGCAACAACTGGACCATGCTCACCGAGATGGGTGAAATCCTGGATCGCCTCGCCCAATTGGTGCCGACGGGATCGAAGGTGCGTTTCTTTTTCGACCTGGCCGATCCGGAAAAGCGTTCCCGCAAGGATCTGGAGCACGTCCTCGGTCAAATCCGGACGCTCAACGCCCGCGCCCGCTGCGTGTTGGGCCTCAATTTGCGGGAAGCGGAACAGGTGAGCGAGGCGCTTGGCCTCAAGGAAATGCCGGCGGAAGAGGCGACCAGCGTGGAAGCCGTTGCGATCCGCATCAGCAAGGCCATGGGTTTGCACGGCGTCGTCGTGCACGCGGTGAAATGCGCGGGGGCTTCCGTCGCGGGCGAAAGCGGGGGCGTGGACGGCCCATTCTGCCCCAATCCCAAGCTGTCCACGGGCGCCGGCGATCATTTCAACGGCGGATTCGTCAGCGGCCTCATGGGCGGACTCTCCGTGCGCGATGCCCTGTATGCCGGAGTGGGGACTTCGGGCTGGTACGTGCGCAACGGGCGCAGCCCGGGTCGATCCGACGTGGCGCAATTCCTGCGGGATTGGGCGGCGGGGAAATCTTTGGATTAAAGACCGCTTCGAATCGCTTCTGCGGCTTTCCGCAATCGTCGCACCACAACTTCGCGCCCCAGGGCCGCCATCAATTCAAAGAGACCGGGTCCGAAGGACATGCCGGAAATGGCCAAACGCGTGGGGTGGATGAGATCGGCAGCCTTGCGGCCCAAGCTCTCGGCTTCGGCGCGATAACGGGCCTCCAGCGTGGGCGCCGTAAAATTCTCCTCGGAATCCAAGGCCACCGCCAGCGTTTCCAGCAGCGTGTCGGCGCCCGCGCTGAAGTGTTTTTTCCGCGCCTTCTCCTCATAAACCTCGGGATCCCGGAAGAAGTACATCCCGAATTCCACGAAATCCGGGAGCCGCTTAGAGCGATCCTTGAGCAGCGCCGCGGCTTTCAGCATGGTTTGTTCCGAAAGGGCCTTGGCGGGCGCCCCGGCTTTTTCCCACAGCGGTTTCAAGAGGGGAAGAAAAAAGGCGGGAGCGCGCTTCAGGAAATACTGGCCGTTCAGCCATTCCAGCTTGCGCTCGTCGAATACCGCACTTTTGGGATGGACGCGCTCCAAAGTGAACTTTTCGATCAAGGCGTCCTTCTCCATGAATTCCAAATCCTCGCCGGGGCTCCAGCCGAGCAAGGAAAGGAAGTTCACCAGGGCCTCGGGCAAATACCCGAGATCGCGGTAATCGCCCACCGAGGCGGCGCCCTTGCGTTTGCTCAGCTTTCCGCCGCCTTCGGCCAGGATCACCGGCAGATGGCAGAACACGGGCGGCTGCCAGCCGAAGGCCTGGTACAGGAGGATATGCCGCGGGGTGCTGGGGATCCATTCGTCGCCGCGCATGACATGGGTGATTTCCATGAGATGATCGTCGACCACATTGGCCAGATGATAGGTGGGGAAGGCGTCGGTTTTCAAAAGGACGAGATCGTCCAGGACGCGGTTCTGGGTTTCGATGGGTCCGCGGATGAAATCGGCGAAAGTCGTGGCTCCGTGGAAAGGGGTTTTGAGCCGCA
>JBGPFT010000242.1:0-4031 GCA_041483475.1 Fibrobacteria bacterium
CGTTTTCCTGGACCAGCCGCAAGCCCGTCCCGGCGCCCTCGCTTCCTGTGGAAACTGCGGCGGATCTTGCCGGCGAAGTTGCGGAAAAGGCGGGCGGTCTTTCCAGCAGCAAAGTGTTCACCGTGTCCGGTTTCGGAAAAACCATGGTCGTCACCAAGGATTCCACCCTTTTCCTGAGAGGCCCGGAGAAGAACGCCTCGGCAGGACGCGCGCTCTTGGCCGGCGAAGGCGTTCGCAGGTTGGGAACCCAGGGAGGTTATACGCGCGTTCTGGCGGGCGGGGATACCGGGTTCATCCGATCCGGCGCGCTGGCCTATGCCGATGAATTGAGTGCGGCGCAGATCAAGTCCATCAAGACGAAGGCGCAGGCGCGCGCGCGCGCGGTTGTTGCTGCCAAGCCCTCCCAGCCAACCTCCGCCGCCGCGGCTAAACCCCCCGAACCGCCCGCGGTTGAGCCCCCTCCCTCCCCGGCGGCGAAGGGCCCGCGAGTGAAACCCGGAAAAAAGGGGGAGCCCAAGCTTTCCATGCCCACGCCCGGAGACAATCCCAAGGTTTCCGCGGAGGCCTTGAACGCGGAGCGCGCGGCGATGGATTCGGAGAAGATGGATCTCTCCCCGCGCGACGAGCGGGTATCCTATACCAGTTTCGGCCGGCGCGACCCTTTCATTCCGGTGGATCAGGGCCTGCTCGACAACGGCATCGACATCGATCAGATGAAGGTCGTGGGCATCGTCTGGGAAGCCTCCGAACCCATGGCCGTCCTGGAACATGTCAAGGAGTCGAGCCTTTCCTTCACCGTGCGCCAGGGCGATCCGGTGCGCAACGGCAGGGTGGCCCGCATCACGCGCGAGGCCGTCACCTTCGAACTCACCGAATTCGGGATTTCACGTTCCTATACCTTGAAATTAGTCCCCACTCAGACCCAGGAAAGGGCTGGCAAATGAAATACGGGTTGCACGCGCGCATTTTCGCCCTATGGGCCGCCGCGACCGCGGCGGTCAACGCCCAGGAAGCCTCCGCGCCGGCGAAGCCGGCGGGGCAGTCCCGGGAGTTCCGTCAGAACTTCAGCTTCTCCAACACCGATTTGCGTTCGGCCTTCAAGGCCCTGGCGTCGTCGGGACGGGTCGACATCGTGGTGGCGCCTACCGTCAGCGGGGTCGTGGCCAGTCTCCAGCTCTCCGATAAGACCTGGCAGGAGGCCCTCATGGTCTTGTGCCAGATGTTCAATCTCAAGTACACGGTGGAGAACAACTATCTGTACGTGCAGACCATGGCGGAGTTCAACAAGACCTCGGTGGAGAACGCCTCGGCCATGCAGCAGAACGGCGCCCTGGCCCCGCTCATGCGCGACGTGATCAAGTTGAAAAACTCCAAGGCCAAGGATCTCGAGGAGTCGGTGAAGGGACTGCTTTCCAGCCGGGGCAAGATGAACGTGGTGGAGCGCAATAACGCTCTCCTCATATTCGACACCCGGGAAAACCTGCGGGAAATCCGCGCCGCCGTCCACGAGCTCGACATCGAAACCTTCCAGGTGAACATCCAGTCCCAACTCATCGAGGTGGACGCCGACGCCTTGCAGGAAATGGGCGTGGATTGGCAATTCGCCTTCCGCAACAATTTCCAGAACTTGCTCAATAATCCCGGAAAGTTGCCGTCCTCCCCCAACAACAATGTGGTGGGCCAGGTCAATCAGGGCGGACAAGCGGGGGGAAGTTCCGCCGGCACCAGCGGCGGCGGCGGAACCGGAAGCACGGGAGCGGGGGCGACCGGCGCGGTGCCGGTGGGCGGAGTGGCCGGAGCCACGACGGCCTTCGCCTTCGGATTGCTCAACGGCCATATCGCCGCCGCGGTGGCCAATCTGCTCAAGGATGCTCGGGGCGAAGTGCTGGCCAAGCCGCAAATCACCACCATCGACAATACCGAGGCCAGGATATTCATGGGCGAGCAGGTTCCCATCAAGGTACTCGACAACAACGGTCGCCAGGCGGTGCAATTGCAGGACGCGGGCACTTCACTCCAGGTCACGCCCCATGTCACCGCCGACGGCCGGGTGCTGCTCGATCTCAACCCCGAGAAGAATTCCTTCCGCAACGACCCCGGCGCGGGCGTGGTCTTGCAGAAGCAAAGCGCAAAGACCACGGTCCTGGTGAACGACGGCGAAACCGTGGTCATCGCCGGCCTCACCACCAAGGAGGAAGCCCAAGTCGAAACCGGCGTTCCCCTGCTCAAGGACATCCCCATCCTGGGATGGTTGTTCAAGCATCGGTCCACCCAAATCCGTAAGCGGGATCTGATCATTTTCGTCACTCCGCATATCGTAAAAACCACCGGCACCAAGGCCATGGAAAAACCGGCTGAAGCTCCGTCGGCTCCAGCCGATACTTCGGCTTTGGGGGGATTCCGCTAGCGGTAGGTCGCTTTAAGCAAACCCGAAGTCAGGATTTTCTCTTTCGGTCCCGCCGCCACGACTTGCCCGCGGCGCAGCAGCAGGGCGTGGGTGAATCCGGGCGCTATTTCCTCGATGTGATGGGTGATGTAAAGGACGGCGGGAGAACCGCGTCCGCGACGGAGCAGTTGTTTTACCCGAGCTAAAAAGCGTGCGCGGGCCACCGGATCCAGGCCCGCGGTGGGCTCGTCCAGCAGCAATAGATCAGGCTTCATGGCAACGGCCCGGGCGATGAGGACAAGCCTGCGCTGCCCCTGGCTGAGTTGCCGGAAAGGGCGATCGGCGAGGAGCGAAAGCCCCAGGACACGCAAGGCCTCGGCGGCGACAACGCGTTGCCGCCTTCCCGGTCGGTCGCATTGGAGCCCCAAGGTCCCCACAGTTCCCGACGCGGCGATATCCGCCACGGTTTGACGACCCGGCAATTCGGGCTCGGCTTCGCTGCCTACCCAGGCCACATGGCGTCGCAGTTCGCCGATGTCGTCTTCCCCGAAGCGGCGGCCCAGGACTTCGAGGCTTCCATCGCGGGGCCACAACCATCCTTGCAAGAGCTGCACCAAGGTGCTTTTACCCGATCCATTCGGGCCCAGAACGGCCCAATGTTCCCCCGGCATCACCGTCCACGAAAAGCGCCGCAAGGCCGCGACGTTTCCCCGCAGCACGGTTGCGTTCAGGATTTTGATGAGGGGCGTGACATCCGGCTTGGCCATGTGCGAATCTAGGGGCCCGCCGGAAACGAAAGCCTGCGCAAATCCTCGAAAGCCTTCCAAACCTCCTCGACCCGAAGTGATTCCAGGCATTCCTTATGCTTCGGGTTGACGCAGCGGTGATCGCAGGGGCGGCAGGCCATGGGCTCCACCTGCACGCAGCAGGTGAAAGGGCCTTGCGGCATTACCCGCCGCGGATCCGACGAGCCGTTGATCCACAGCACGGGCTTGCCGTAATACCCGGCCATATGCCCGAGGAAATTGTCGGTGGCCACCACGCCCACTGCGTTGCGCACATGCCCGGAGATTTTCGCCAGCGATCCCCGCAAGAATCCCACCTTGGCCGACCAGCGTTCCCGGAAGCGGCGGAAATCCTCTCCCGCGTCGGGTGCGTCGAGAATGAGTAGCGGCAGGCGCGCGCAGGCCATTTTTTCCAGCAAAGCCTCCCAGCGATCCAACGGCCAGTTCTTGACGTCCCGGCGCGTGAAACAGGAGAGAATCCAGGGGGCCGTGGCCGGATCTAAAAGCGGGACGGGCGCCGGTTCCGGCATCAACGGACGGGCGGGCGAAAGCCGCAAACCCTTTTGCAAATCCCTCCTTGCTAAAAAACCCTGCGCCACGGCCAGATTCTTGTCGGCCTGATGCGGCGCGTTGTCCGGCAAGGGGAAAGTCCGATGGAAAAGTCCGGCATAGGGACGGGAGTAGGAAACGGTGCGCCGCACTCCCGCCATCCTGAGCCAGAACGCACTGCGCGGATCGGCGTCGAAATCCAGCGCCACCGGGCCGAGCTTTCCCCGAAGGTTCCACGCGCCCCGCAGCGACGCGAGGAAGGAGGACAAGCCGGGCCGGATGAAAAACAGGTTGTCGAAGGGAATACCGTC
>JBGPFT010000243.1:0-4006 GCA_041483475.1 Fibrobacteria bacterium
AATTGCTCGTGGCCACCGACGTGGCGGCGCGCGGCATCGACGTCAAGGACGTGGCCATGGTTTTCAACTACGACCTCCCCAAGGACGAGGAAGATTACGTGCATCGCATCGGGCGAACCGGTCGCGCCGGGAAATCGGGTCTGGCCTTGAGCTTCGCTTCGGGACGCGATATCGGCCGCTTGCGAAATATCGAGCGCTTTACCAAACAACGCATCGCGCGCCAAACTGTGCCCACTTTGCTGGAAGTCGAAACCGCCCAGCATGCCGTGATCCTGGAAAAAGTCCGAGAAACCCTGTCCCAAGGCGGGCTGGAGAGATTCGCGGGCATGCTTCAATCATTGACCAGCGAAGAAACCACGGTGTCGGACGTCGCTTGCGCGTTGTTGAAAATGACGGTTCCTGAAGCCCCGAAAAGGGAAATCGCCGATTTCCAAAGCGAATTCAATCGTCCCAGTTATGGATCAAACCGATACGATGATCGGGGACCAGATCGCGGAAAAAGCCAAGGCAGGCCTCGTGGAGGCTATGCGGTTCAGGGTCCTTCGACCATTATTACCCTGAACATCGGCAAAGCCAAAGGCGCCATGCCCAAGGATATCGTGGGAGCCTTGACGGGAGAAACCGGTATGCCGGGCAAGACCTTCGGCAATATCGACATGTTTCCCAATCACACCACGGTGGAAGTTCCCAAGGACAAGCTGGAGGAAATTTTACGCCGCTTTCAAAATATTCGGGTAAAAGGCATCAAGGTTTTCGCAAAACAAGGATAGCCGCTGCCTTCGACTCCGCTCAGGCAGCGGAATGTTTTTTTGTCGAGCGAAGAAGCGATTGCTGAGCGGAGCCGAAGCCAGAGCAAACGCTTCAACCCATTTCCAAATACTCCCGAATCTCCCGGATGAATGCGGTTCCGTATTTGTCCCGTTTCGCATCCCCCACTCCCGAAATCTCCCGGAAGTCGACCAAGGTGATCGGCCGGTTGCGGCACATTTCGTGCAGGGTTTTGTCCGAGAAAACCATGTAAGGCGGCACGTCCTGATCCTGGGCGAGGGTTTTGCGCAAGGCGCGCAGCTTTGCGAATAGATCGCGATCGCCGCCTTTGAGAGATGTGCCGAAACGATCCGCTTTGTCTTTTCCGCTCGCCTTGGTGTCTACCGTTTCTTTGCGTTCCATTTCCAGGATTTCGAATTTGTCCTGGCCATGCAACACGGTCAGGCAGGCCTCCGTCACCTTGAGTACCGGATAGGGTCCGGAATCCAATCCCAAAAAGTCGCGGCCCAGCATTTCTCCGATCAAAGATCGCCAAAAGGTTTTGTCGCGATGCTTGCCCACCCCGTAGGTCTTGAGGGAGTCATGCCCGAGATCGCGGATCTTTTGCGTGTCCGCTCCGACCAAAATGTCCACCACATGTCCCGCCCCGAACCTTTCGCCGCTGCGCATAATGGCCGAGAGTACCATTTGCGCTTCCCGGGTGGCGTCCAAGGTGGAAGCCTTGCCCAGGCAAATGTCGCAGGCGCCGCAATTTTCGTCCGGATAAATCTCTTCGAAATACGCCAGCAATTGCCGCCGGCGGCAAAGATTGCGGGAAGCGAAAGCCGCCATCTTATTGAGTTTGTCGAGGGCCAGCGCCCGCTCCTTTTCGTCCTCGATTTGATCCAGGAAAAACCGGAGCTTGGGAATATCTCCGCCGCCGAAGAAAAGAACGCATAGGGACGGATCCCCGTCGCGGCCCGCGCGGCCGGTTTCCTGGTAATAGCCTTCGATGTTCTTGCACAGGTCCGCATGGATCACGAAGCGGACATTGCTTTTGTCGATGCCCATGCCGAAAGCGATGGTGGCCACGACGATTTGGGCTTCGTCCTTGCTGAAGGCCTCCTGATTGTCGACGCGCTCCTCCGCCGGCAATCCCGCATGATAAGGAAGGGCATCGAAGCCTTTGGACTTGAGGAAAGCGGCTGTTTTCTCCACGGCGTCACGCGTGGTGCGGTATACGATGCCGGGCTCATCCCGATGGTCTTTCAGGAACGACAATATTTGCGCGTTCACTTCGCGCTTAGGTCGCACTTCGTAAAAAAGGTTGGGGCGATTGAAGGAAGCGCGCACTTGCAAAGGGTTGCGCAAAGAGAGCTTGCCGAGTATGTCGCGCTGAACCTGCGATGTGGCCGTGGCCGTGAAAGCGGCGATGGGGGCCTCTGGAAAATGCACGCGGATTTGCGACAGCGTGAGATAATCGGGACGGAAATCATGTCCCCATTCCGAAAGGCAATGCGCCTCGTCGACGGCGAAGAAGGAAATCGCGACGGCCTTTAGCGTATTCACGAAGGCTTCCATGGCGAAGCGTTCCGGCGAAATGTAAAGGAGGTCCAACTCGCCCGCCTCGAGTTTCCGATAAACTCCTGCGGCTTGGGCGTTGGTCAAGGAGCTGTTGAGGAAAGCTGCGACCATGTTGTTCTCGCGGGCCGAATCGACTTGATCCTTCATCAAGGAGATGAGGGGACTGATGACCACGGCCGTGCCCGGGGCGATCTTGGCGGGGAGCTGGTAACAAAGGGATTTTCCGCCGCCGGTGGGCATGATGGCAAGCGCGTCGCGTCCCGACAGGATGCTTTCCACGATTTCCCGTTGATGGGGACGGAAGGAAGAATAGCCGAAAGTGCGGTTTAATGCGCCGAGTAAATCCCGCTCGTCGAGGCGGGGTGCAACCGGGGTCATGCTTTTTCAAATGTAAAACCTCGGGTTTGCCGGGCTCTTTTAACCTATCGTTTCCGGAAAGAATTCCATGGATAAAGCCACTTATTTAAAGCGGAAGCAAAAGACGAAATCCGAGCAGGTGACTTTCAAAAAAGAAAGCGCCTGTCGCCGGTGTTTTTGGATTCGGGAAAATTGTCTCTGCCATTTGTTCAGGCCCTTCGACACGGAAACCCGGTTCGTCATCCTGATGCATCCCATGGAAGCTAAGAAGGAAAAGCTCGGAACGGGAAGGGTTTGCCACGCCATTCTCAGAAATTCCGAAATCATCGTAGGCATCGATTTCACCGTCAATGACAGGGTAAAGGTGTTGATCCGAGATCCTGAAAATCTTTGCATGGCCTTGTATCCCGGCGAAAAAACCTTGAACATTTCTACGGATGACGTGACGCCGCTGATCGAGACGAAAAAATCAGGCCGTCGGCTCGTCCTTTTTTTGCTGGACGGAACTTGGCAATGCGCCAAGAAAATGATGACGCAGTCTCTGAACATCCGAACTTTGCCCCGCTTGTCCTTTTCCGCCGCGCAGGAGTCGATATTCATCATCAAAGAACAACCGGCCGTCTTTTGCCTGTCCACCTTGGAATCCATCCATTTTTATCTGGGTGAAGCGGATCGAAGAGGGGTGGAAAACCTGCCCGGCCATCCCCAGGACAATCTCATGGCCGTATTCAGGCACATGATCGATTTCATGCTGCGCTGCGCCGTCGATCCGGCCCGATCGAATTATCGGGGCTCTAGGACCGGTTATTCCAAAAGGGAAGATCGGAAAAGGAAAATAAGGACGATGCGGGCGATTGTACTGATGGATTGATTGGCACGCTTATTTTCTTTTCGGTTTCGCTGCCGACCCGATCCCTGAAAGCTCGCGTTCGATTTCAGCGATACTGGGAAGACTGGAGCGCAATTCCTTGGGCAAGGCTCGGGTTAATTGGTATTCGGACACGCCGATGGCCTTAGGTACGCCCTTGAGAGCGTATTCGGCCACCAAGCGATTTTTGTTCTGGCAGAGAATTAGTCCGATGGAAGGCTGATCCGCGGGATGGCGAAGCCGATCGTCGACCACGTTCAGATAGAAGTTCATCTTGCCGGCATATTCGGCCTTGAACGCGCCTTTTTTTAATTCGATGACAACGAAACAGCGTAGTCCCAGGTGGTAGAAAAGCAGATCCAGATACAAATCTTCGTTGCCCACCTCCAGGCGGTACTGGCGGCCCACGAAGGCGAAGTTACGGCCCACCTCCAACAGGAATTTCTGCAG
>JBGPFT010000244.1:0-4005 GCA_041483475.1 Fibrobacteria bacterium
AGGATGCCTTTCATCCCCGAAACCTCGTTGTACTGGAATACGGTGTTGTCCGAAGCGAAGGGCCAGATGCCCGCCGCGTAATCCTGGGCGCGCATGCGGCCGCCCCGCAGCACGTTGTATTCGACCAGGGCCCCGGTGGAACCCCAAATTTTTATGCCGTCGCCTCCGATGTCCTCCAAAAGATTGTTGCGGATGATGACGCCCGTGCTGCGGGTGCCGTTGCCGGTGAATTGGCAAATGCCGTTGCGATCGGTGCGCACCAGATGGCAGTTCTCGATGATGAGGTCGTCGAAGCGGGAGCTGCCGGAGTTGCTCTCGAAAAGAATGCCGTGGCCTTCGGTGGCCTTGACCAAACTTCCGTTCACGTCGTGGACATAGAGATTGCGCAGGCGGATGCCGCGCATGATCCCGGAATTATTGCTGGTGAGGCGCACGCCCACACGGCTATTGGCGGCCGTAGTTCCAAGATTGGTCACTTCCAACGCGGTGATTTCCACGTAAGCGGCGTTTTGCACCCAGACGGCGTCCGCTTGCCCGCCGGCTTCGATCAGGGGAGGATTTCCCGTCGCGTAGGCGCCGATGACGATGGGATTTCCGGCGACTCCGGATCCCCGGGTGATCAGTCTTCCGGCGAAACGCGATCCGCGGCTGAACAGCACCGAATCCCCGGCCAGGAAGGTGACGCCGTTCACCTTGGTCAAGGTTTGCCAGGCGTTGGCGGCGCTAAGGCCGTCGCGGGTATCGTTGCCGGCAGGATCCACGTAAAAATTCCGGGCGGGGGCCTGGGACAAAAGGCCACAGAGGAACGCAAAGACTGATGCGAGGCGGATCAAGTTTCCCCCGGACGATGCTCACTATGATAATGAAATTCAACCGCCCCAGCATGGAAAAAAGCAGGGAATGGGGGCGGCCCCGCCTGGGCGGCGCGGAAAGCGGATAAATTTCATCCGTGGCCGCCGAATTCAGCCTACGCTCCTTGCGCCTATCTGATCTTTCCCGCGTAGCGGAATTGGAACGCGCATGCAACCCGCAGCCATGGAACCAGGAAGCCTTGCGCGCCTATGCCGTTGAAAATACCGCTCCGGAAAACCGGTGCGTCGGCCTGGCGGCTGAAAATTTGAAATCGGGCGGTGTCGTCGGTTATTTGTGCGCCCAGCAAGGATTCGGCGAAGCGGAAATCCTGATCTTCGGAGTCGATCCTTTGTACAGACGACAGGGCGTGGGTCGGATTTTGATCGATGCCCTGATGGAAAACTTGCGGGCTAGAAGCTGCCCGATCTTGTTCCTTGAAGTGCGCCGTAGCAACATCGCGGCGATTTCTCTTTACCGTGCCTCGGGATTCAGTGAAGTCGGCTTTCGCAAGGGATATTACGCCGACACGGGCGAGGACGCGGTGTTGATGAGGAAAGAATTCATCCGTTAATCATTTTCACAAAGCGTCCCAATGCGGGGGTTGTGGGAAAAACGAATAATTTAGTCCTTGATATCTGCCTACTTTTAACCTATAATCTCGTCTAACATGCAAGTCAATATTGCGGATTTCAAGGCGCATCTCTCGGAATATCTCGATAAAACCGAGCACGGGGAGGAGCTCACCTTATCCCGGTATGGAAAACCCGTGGCCAAAATCGTGCCGGTTTCGAGGAAAATGGTGAACGCCACCAAATTGGGCGTGATGCGAGGAACCGGAAAATGGCTGGCCGATCCGTCTGAGCCCCTGATTCCCCCCGGCAGCTGGGAAATGTTGCGCTGATTCCGGGGACTCGGTGGATCTTCTGCTGGACACGCATGTGGTTTTTTGGGCGGGCGCTGAACCTGAAAAGTTGACGACCTCCGCACGGGAGGCTTTGGAACATCGGACGGCGCGGGTGTTCGTATCCGCATTGACGGCTGCGGAACTTGCTTGCGCGCAGGAACGGGGAAAGATGAAGCTCAAGCTTCATTGGAAAACCTGGTTCCGGAAAATACTTCTAGAATGCGGCTGGGAATGCCTACCTCTGGATCTCGAAACTTTTGAGGAAGCGTTCTCCCTCCCGGAAACCTTTCGCGGGGATCCGGCCGATCGTTTGCTGGTGGCCACGGCGCGTCTGCATCGCTTGCGCCTCGTCACCGCGGACAACCGGATTCGGGCGTACCCCCATGTCGAATGTTTGTGGTGAGACGCTGATGCTAAATTGACTCTATGCCCAAAGCCATCATCTCCACGCGCCACGGTGACATCGAACTGGAATTCCTCGCCGAAGTCGCTCCCGGCCACGTGAAAAACTTCCTCGATTTGGCCCGCAAGGGTTTTTACGATGAAACGCTTTTTCATCGCGTTATCCCCGGATTCATGATCCAGGGCGGCGATCCCAACAGCAAGCAAGCCGATCGCCGCTTGCACGGAACCGGAGGATCGGGGAAGAATATCAATGCTGAGTTTTCCAAAACTCCACATGCGCGCGGGGTCGTATCCATGGCCCGTTCCGCCAGCCCCGATTCCGCGTCTTCGCAATTCTTCATCGTGGTGAACGACTCGGCGCATCTCGACGGTCAATACACCGCCTTCGGCAAAGTGGTGAAAGGCATGGAAGCGGTGCAAGCCATCGTGGCGGAGGAAGCCGATCACCGCGACAATCCGCTGAAGGCCGTGGCCATGCGCATCCGTATTCTAGAGGACGCGGCGGGCTGAGTCTTGCCCATACGCATCCACACCCCCAAGTTTCCCGCCCGTTTTTCCTGGGCGGGCGCCACGGCTTGGTTCTATTTCATCCTGCTCGTCATCCTCCTTTGCCTTTCGGCCTTCCTTTGGAAATCCGGCGAGATGCTCATGCGCGCCGACGCTCCGGGGCATGCACGCTGGGCCGCGGTGCTGGCGGGGGATGGACGCGACATGGAGCGGGGCGAAGCCGCCTGGGCGCTTTATCAGGAGGGCCGCTTCGACAGTCTCATTTTGATGGGACCGCGGGTTTTCAAAACCCGCCACGCATCCGAATTCGAGGCCGAATTGTTGGAGACGCGGGGGATCCCCAAGGATAAATTGTTCCAATTGCCCAACGAAGCGCTTTCCACCACCGAAGAAGCGGGCATCCTCATCCCGCAGGCGCGGCTTTTGGGAGCCGACACTTTGCTTCTCATCACCAGCAGTTTTCACTCCGCGCGCGCAGGCCGGATTTTTCGGAAGCTGGCCGGCGGATATCCGGTGATCCGGGTTTACGCGGCCGATGACTTCGCTTTCGATCCCAAGGCCTGGTGGTCCTTCAACGAAAGCCGGGAAATATGGCTGGTGGAATGGCTGAAAACCTTGAACACGGCGTGGAGCATGTGGCGGCAAAAACCTTTGGTCGGTTCGGCCGAGTTCATGCTGCTGGAGCCCAATCCTCGGGTGAACGAAATACCGAAAGCGGATGCGGTAAAGGTTGTTCCTCCCAAGGAGAAAGATCCGGTTCCCGAACCTCTGAAGGACAGTGTGAAGGCGGAGAAACGGGATACGGTTGTGGCGGCGCCGGTGGATTCGAATAAAACCGAGAAGGATACGGCGGCGAAAGTCGAGGTTAAGAAAGCGGAGAAGGACTCGGCGAAAAAAATGGGGAGCGATTCTGCGGGGAAAAAGGGGAAGGCGAAGAATTCAGACTCAACAGCGAAACCGATGGGGAAATCGAAGAAGAATTAGCCGCGTTTGGCATGTTATTTACGCGATCACGCCCTACTTGACAGGAAGAGAACCGTTTAAATTGGGGAGAATTCTTTCGTTGTTTTTGGATCATATTCTGTTTCTTCTGTTCCTCCGCCTTCGCAAACCTCCCCACTGGCTTTTTTTCCATGAAGAACATTGATGGCGTTTTCTCCGGAAAATCGATACTTGAATTTGGAAACCCAATTTTTTCCAAAAGAATTTTCAAATGCGATGTATCCTATCACATAGATGGCGTGAGTTTTAACAATGAGTAAGTCATGAACTTGTACATCGGTAAAACGCGGCGACTCAATCAAAGCGATATCGTGAGGGAAGCTGCCATCTGGGGG
>JBGPFT010000245.1:0-3958 GCA_041483475.1 Fibrobacteria bacterium
AGATTGCTGGCGGAACACGATCGGCTGCGCGATTTGCGGGCTTTGAACCCGGCGGTTTCCAATGGGGAGGTGGAGGAGGCCGGGCGCCATGCCGCCGCGGTGTTGGATTATATCGCTCGGGCCGAATTGCGCCTGGACGCGGTGCGCCTCATTTTAATGGGGAAAACTGGCCTGACCGTCACGGAAGATACTGCCTAGCCGCGGTCAAGGCCTGCGCGCCATAGCCGCCCCCGAACAACAATTGATGGTTGAGCAAGTGGTATAGCTGGTACAGCGGCTGCCGCTCCCGCCAGTCCCCCGGCAGCGGCCAGTCTTCCTGATAGGCCGCGAACGCGGCTTCGGAAAAGCCGCCGAATAAATTCATCATGGCCCATTCGGTTTCGCGGTCCCCGTAATAAACCGCCGGATCGATGAGAGCGGGTCCCTGCGGCGTGGCCAGGAAATTGCCGATCCATAAGTCGCCGTGCAGCAGGGAAGCCGGGGGCGCATGCGCCAACAGGGCAGGGATTTTTTCCAGCAGCCGGGCGTACATTTTCGCTTCGGGCGCGGAAAGCGCGCCCGCCCGTTCCAACCGATTTACCAAGGGGGCAATCCGGCGCTCGGCGAAAAAATCGCCCCAATTTCCCATCCACCCGTTTTCCTGCGGCGTCAACCCGATATAATTGTCGGTGGGGAAACCGAAGCGCGTCTCCGTGCGGCGGTGCAATTCCGCCAATCCCCGCCCCAGAGCTTCCCAAGCGGCCGGCGCGGGAGGGGAGGATTCCAGGAGTTCCAATACCAGCGCGCCGCCCGTTTTCGACTGGGAAAGTTCCAGCACCTTGGGGAACAGCAGCGAAGAGCCGGCCCCCGACAAGGCCGTGAGGCCTTCGCGCTCGCGAAGAAAAAAATCCCGCGGCATGGCCGCATTGGTTTTGACGAATACGCGGCCGAATCCAGGCCTGAATTCAAGCGAGGCGGTCACCGCCCCGATCCAGTCGTTCGAGCAGCCCCAGGCAGGAACGGTGCAACATGGCGAACACGCGCTCGAATCCCTGCGCTCCGCCGTAATACGGATCCGGAACTTCGGCGTCGATATCCGCTTCCGCATCGAAGGAACGCATCAGGCGGATTTTTCCGGAATGCTCGGGAGGGGAAAGGGCGAGCAAGTCGCCGCGGTTTTGCCGGTCCATGGCGAGGAGTAAATCGAATTCCGAAAAGTCCCCGGGAGCTCTCACCTGGCGCGCGCGGCAAACGAGTTCGATACCGTGCTTTTTGGCCACGTTTTGCGAACGGGGATCCGGAGCCTCGCCCGCATGCCAATCCCCGATGCCCGCGGAGTCGAGGCGATACAGTTTTTCCTTGCCCCGCTCCTTGACCAAATGGGCGAAAATTCCCTCGGCCAAGGGAGAACGGCAAATGTTTCCCATGCATACGAAAAGAAGTTGGGTCATGCTCCCAGCAATTCCCGCAGTTTTCCTTCCACGTCGGCTTCGCGCATCAGGCTTTCGCCTACGAGCATGGCCGGCACGCCTTCCGATTGGAGTCGAAGTACATCGGCGCGGGTGAAAATCCCGGATTCCGATACGATGGGGATTTCCTTGGGGATGAGCTTGCGCAATCGGAAAGTCGTTTCCAGCGAAGTGTGGAAAGTGCGCAGGTCGCGGTTGTTGATTCCGATCAGCCCGGCGTTTGCGGCCAAGGCGCGTTCCGTTTCCGCTTCGTCGTGGACTTCGATCAGCGGCGTTAATCCCAGTTCCCGTCCCAGTGCGATGAGATCGCGCAGTACGGAATCCCCCAGGCAAGCGACGATGAGGAGATAAGCGCTTGCGCTGAGGACCTTGGCTTCGAAAACTTGATAAGGTTCCGTCAAAAAATCCTTGCGCAGGGCGGGCAGCGGAACTTTCGCAGCAATGGTCCGCAAAAATTCGTCGGACCCGAGAAAGAAATCCTCCTCGGTGAGCACCGACAAAACCGAGGCGCCGCCGCGCGCATAGGCTTCGGCGATTTCCAGCGGGCGAAAATCCGAACGGATGATGCCCTTGGATGGCGAAGCTTTTTTCACCTCGGCGATGACATGGATTCCCCGCGGTGCCGGTTTTTTTAGAATCTCCAACAAATTGAAACGAGGAAATGGCATGGCGCGCGCCTGTTGTTCGATTTCCGTGAGGGGCAGCGCGCGCTTGCGCTCCGCGACGCGCCCGGCCTTGCGGGCGAGGATTTGGGAGAGGGTGTTTTCCATTGGGCTTTTAAACTGGATTCTTCGAAAACTCCACCCACTTTTCCAATTTCGCCTTCGCCGCTCCGGAATCCACCGCTGCTGCGGCCTTGGCCACGCCTTCCTTGAGATTGGCCGCGAGACCCGATACTTGTAAGGCTGCTGCGGCGTTGAGAACCGTCACGTCGCGCTTGGGGCCTTTTAGGCCGCCGAAAATTTCGCGCAATATGGCGGCGTTTTGCGGGGCATCGCCGCCCAGCAAATCTTCTTTCTTCGCCAAGGCGAATCCAAAATCCTGCGGATTGATCCGGGTTCCCCGAATAGTTCCATCCTTGAGATGAGCCGCTTCGGTGGGTGCGCATAAACTGATCTCGTCGATGCCGTCGGTACCAGCCACGACGAGTACCTGTTCCGATCCCAACCGTTGCAGCACCTCGGCCAGCACCCGAGTCAGCTTGACATCGAATACGCCGATCACCTGACGCTTGGCCCGCGCGGGATTTAAGAGCGGTCCCATCAAATTGAAAATCGTGCGTTGGCCCAATTCCTGCCTGGGGCCGCCCACATGCTGCATGGCCGGATGCAGCTTGGGCGCGAACAAAAATCCGATACCCACTTGGTCCACGCAAGCGCCTACTTGTTCCGGGGTCAATTCGAGGTTGACTCCCAATTCCTGCAGCACGTTGGCGCTGCCGCATTTGCTGCTGATGGCGCGGTTGCCGTGCTTGGCCACGGCGGCGCCGGCGGCGGCGGCCACGATGGCGGCGGCGGTGGAGATGTTGAAGGTGCCGCTATGATCCCCGCCCGTGCCGCAAGTGTCGATGACGTCGGGACGCGCCACCGGAACCGTCACGGCCTTGGAGCGCAAGGTTTGCGCGGCGGCCGCGATCTCCTCCGGGGTTTCCCCTTTGATCCTTAGGGCGATCAGGAATCCCGCGATTTGGGCGGGCGTCCATTTGCCTTCCATAATTCCGTCCATGGCCGAAGCCATTTCGGCGAAGGTCAGCGCCTCGCCGCGGATCAATTTGCCGAGCAAAGCGGGGTCCATATCAGGCTCCTTTCGTCGCCAGGAAGTTCTTGAGGATGGCCTTGCCGTTTTCGGTGAGGATGGATTCGGGATGGAATTGCAATCCGAAAATGGGCCGCTCCTTATGGCGTAAACCCATAATGAGGTCGCCGCAGGTTGCCGTGATTTCCAAGGTGGCGGGAAGTCCCTTCCGTTCCACGATCAGGGAATGATAGCGAGTGGCCGTAAAGGATTTGGGAAGTCCCAGGAACAGATCGCGGCCGTTGTTTTCGATGGTCGAAACCTTCCCATGCATGGGCGCGGACGCGCGCACCACCTTGCCACCAAAGGCCGCGCCGACGCTTTGATGGCCCAGGCACACTCCGAGCAGGGGAATGGAAGAAGGAGCGTTCCGGATGAGTTCCACCGAAATGCCGGCCTCGGCCGGAGTGCAGGGTCCCGGCGACACTACGATATGGGAGGGCTTCAGCGCCAGCGCCTCGGCTACGGTGATTTTGTCGTTGCGGACCACGCGCAAATCCGGGTTCATCTCGCCCAGGTATTGTACCAGGTTGTAAGTGAAGGAGTCGTAATTATCCAGGAAAAGGATCATGGGGCCCCCGTCGGGGGGTGGGGGCCCCCCCGCGGGGGCCCCAACCCCCCCCCCGGCACCCCCCCCCAACCGCCGCCCCCCCAGGACACGCAAAAGTAAAATAAAAAAGACGGGGTTGTAAAGGGCCCCCATCCCCCCCCCCCCC
>JBGPFT010000246.1:0-3951 GCA_041483475.1 Fibrobacteria bacterium
CTTTCTATGCCCGCGATTTGGGATTCGACTTCCGCATCGTGGCGGCCGGCGCCCGAACCCAGGCCAGCCTGGACCGAGTCCGGGACCCAAAATGCTTGAAGACCCTGGATCCCATGGCCGTGGCCGCGCATCCCGAAGTGGACGTGTTCGTGGAAGTGACCGGCGGAGAAGACGCTCCCAAGCCTTGGGTGGAGGCCGCGCTCCGCGCCGGCAAACACGTGGTGACCGCCAATAAGGCTTTGCTGGCCAAGCATGGCACGGAATTGTTTCCCCTGGCGGCGGAAAAGGGGCGATTCCTCTCCTTTGAAGCCGCCGTCGGCGGCGGCATTCCCATCATCAAGACCCTGCAGGAAAGCCTGATCGCCAATGACATCGAAGGGTTGGCTTGCATCATCAACGGAACCTGCAATTACATCCTCACCCAGATGTCGCGGAAAAAGGAAACCTTCGCCGACGCCCTGGCCGAGGCGCAGCGCCTGGGTTACGCCGAGGCGGATCCGGGTTTCGACATCGACGGCTGGGACGCCTTGCACAAGGTGGCCTTGCTGGCCTCGCTATGCTACGGGCGTTATGTCGACTACCGCAAGCTTTCGGTGGAGGGCATCCGCAATCTCTCGCCGTTGGATTTGCAAATGGCCGAGGAACTGGGCTTCGAGGTCAAACTTCTGGGCGTGGTCTCGCAGGATAAAGCGGGAAAAATCCTGGCGGCCGTTTATCCCGCCTTGCTGGAAAAATCGCATCAACTCGCCGCGATCCACGGGGCTCTGAACGCAGTCTACCTGAAAACCAGCGCGGCCGGACCTTTACTCTTGGCCGGCGCCGGCGCGGGTAAGCTTCCCACCGCCAGCGCGGTGATTTCCGACTTGCTTTCCATCGCGCGTCAAATCGCCACCGGGCATCCGAAACCCGCTTCCCTGGATTTTTTCTCCGAACGGACGGCGGCTCCATTGCTTCCCATCGGCGATCTTGAAACCGAGTTCTACCTGCGCCTGTCCACCGCGGACAAACCGGGCGTGCTCAGCAAGGTCACCGGCATTCTGGGCGAGGCCGGAATCTCCATCCGCGCCTTGAGCCAGAAACCCGAGCATGACCCGGAAAGCGTTCCGGTGATCATCCTGGCGCATACCGCGAAAAATTCCCAAATCACCGAGGCCCTCCGCCGTATCGACGCCTTGGACGTGGTGCGCGCGCCGACGCGGGTGCTGCGATTCTACCGCTAGAACACCGTATCGCCCCTACAAGGCGGCCATGGCCTTCAGCACTTCAGACGCGCGCGCGTGGAAACGCGCGGCCTCGCCCGCGGCCTCCACCACCCAAATCTTTTTCCCGCGCACGGAAATCACCACGAAATACAGGTAATCCTTTTGCCCCAAAGGAGCGGCCAATTTGAGCAAGGCTGCATCCGAACCCGCCAGGGCGAAGGAGGAATCCCCGAGCACCCGGTATCCGGCCTGCGACATGCGGGTTTTCATGGCGGTTTTCCAGAAGACGAGATCGGCCGCGGGTTCGTTGGCCAGGGCGCGCGCGGAATACATGACCCCGTCGGGACTGAGGGCGCGCATTTCCTTTCCGGCACCGGCGCGGTGGACGGCGAAGCCTTCGGGGGCTGGAGCCTTCACTGCGACGGATTTCACGCCACCCGCGCAGCCCGCCAGCCAGATCGCGCCCAAGACGGAAATCCGATTATTCATGCGCGGACTTTCCATAACCGAATCGATGTAAAAGATTTTGCAAGCCCAGGGAATTGAGCCAGGGAAAACGCGTATCGCCGGTAGGCAATGGTGCCGTGCGATCGTGGAAAGTAAAGTCGATGGACATGCGAGCAAACTCTACGCGATCCTCGGCCAAGTTTTTTTCTCCCGTGGCCGCGTCTATTTCCTGCTGAAGTCCGGAAATCGTCCCTTCGATCTCGAACAAGGTGGTGTCCGAAGCCGTTTGCAGCAAGGCGAAATACTGCTCCAGCACCTTGCGCTTGGCCGCGATGCGGCCGCTTAATTCCGAGATGTAGGAGGCCAGATTTTCGGTTTCGAGATTCTGTTCGGCCACCATTCCGTATTTCGATATCCGTTCCCAAAAGCCCTGGGCCTTGGCGGCGGGAATGCGCAGGTCCATGCGCTCCCGGCTTTTATTGGCAAAATATCCGCCTGCCGTATCCGCTGCTGCGATCAAACTCTTCAGAGCGGCCTCGGCATCGTCCACCTTCAAGACTCCGCGATAGGCGAAGGCCAATCCGGCTTCGCCGGAATCCCGGTCGGGGCGTCCCTCGTAGGCGCCCTGACCGGACGCCAAGGAAAGCGCGATCAGGAACGCCGCCGCCGTCATTTCGCTCCCTTCACCACGGCCAACATGGCCTCGGAATAACGCTGCTTCTGGGCTTCGTCCGGAAAATAAAGTTCCACCACTTTCACCGGCCCTTTTCCGTCGCTTTGCACACCTACCCAGTATGAATACGATCGGGGTCCATGGGCGGTGAAAGCGCAGAACAAAAATCCGCCGGCTTCCGAAGTGTCCGCCTGCTTGAATTGATCCTTGAGCCGATTCCATACGGCTTCGCGCCAAAAGCGCGAATCGCCCCGCAGCTCCGACTTCAGGGTTCTGGCCCACATCTCCGCGCCTTCGGCTGCCGTGGCCCGCCACAGGTGCGTTCCCGGCGTAGCCACGAGTCCTGCCGGGGTAGAAAATTTCAGTCGGCGGCCACGCCCGGAATCGGGGTTGAACGGATTCAGGCGATGAATCCATCCGAACTCGGGGAAATCCGCCTCGGCCCCGGAGGCGATAGAGGGTGCGTATCCCTGCACGGCCAAGGTGATGGCTGCGTATTCGGCCCGCTGACGCAGGAATTTTTTCCGGGCTTCGATGATTTCCCATTCCTCGCGGTAGCGTTTGAGTTCACCCAACAGCCGCAACTTCTGCATATCATTCCGGGCTCTTTCGATCAATGCCTCCAGGCGGGCGATGGTGGCGGCCACCACCTTTTGCCGCAATTCGGTGTCGCGGAATTCCGCCGTGATGTCCTCGGCTCTCTGGGAATAAGCGACCACGTCCGCCAAACCGAGAAGCACCTGAAAAACCGAATCGAAGCGCGAGGACGGAACCTTGAGCACGACCCATCCCTGACGCCGGCTTTCCAAATACCCGCCCGCGGTTTTCACCTCGGCCAAAGCGGAATCCAGGATGCGTTCCGGTTCGGGTGAACGCAAGGTGATATCGCCCTCATGGGCCACCATTCGCGTCGTCTGCGCCGTAGATTGAGCGGCGGGAGGAATTTCCATTCTCGCGTCTTGGACCCTTCGCGATCGAGAAGGCGCTCTGCGCATGGAAACCGAAGCCTTGGACATGGCCATGGGAGCCGCCGCAGCCGGAGTTCCCATACCCCCCATGGACGATGCTTCGGCCGGCGCCGCGGATTCCAAATCCGCATATCCGGCTTCAGGCGCGTTGGCCTCCTCGCGCACAGCCGCGGACTTGGAAGCGCAGCCCGCCAGCAGGGAAACGCCGAGAAGAAGTAGGACGGGGGCTGGGAGGATTCGGATCGAGGTCACGACCCAAATCTACAACCGGGAATTTATTCGGGCAGCTCCAGCACCCAGCGATAAGCCTGCATGGCGTCCCGGCGCAGGACATCGGCCGTGCCCCAGAGATAGACCTGGAACTTGCGGAAAAGCGATTCGTCGCCGTTCCGGACTATGGCCTCCCGGTTTCGCTCCAGATTCTGGGACCAGTGTTTCGCCGTCAAATAATAGCTGTGGCGATCATCCCAAACCCCGAGGAGCCGGAAAGGGGTTTTGGAAAGCTGGGTCATGTAATCGTGCAGGCACAACGGCGAACAATTTCCGGGATAGATGTGCTTGTAGATGAAACTGTGGAACTTGTATTTCTCCCGGCAAGCGCTGGCATCGAGATACACCTTGCCGCCCGGTTTGAGCAGGCGCTGGTAGGTGGCCAAGGATC
>JBGPFT010000247.1:0-3951 GCA_041483475.1 Fibrobacteria bacterium
CGGTGGGGCCCAGTCCGGATTGGCTGGTCCAGGCGCTTAAATCCGTCGGGAAAAAATCCATCAACAATGTCGTGGACCTCACCAATTTCGCCTTGCTGGAATGGGGTCAGCCTTCCCATGCCTTCGACCTGGATCTTTTGTCCGGACATCGAGTGGTGGTGCGCCGAGCCCGCGATGGGGAAACGATTAAAACTTTGGACGGCGTGGATCGCAAGCTCGACGCCCGAGATTTGGTCATCGCCGACGGGGAAAAGCCGCAGGTTTTGGCGGGGGTCATGGGCGGCGAGCATAGCGGAGTGACGGAAAAAATCCGCAATGTTTTTTTGGAAGTGGCCTGCTTCGACCCGCACGCCGTGCGCACCCAATCGCGGCGGCATGCCTTGGCCAGCGATTCCTCTTTCCGCTTCGAACGGGGCGTGGATCCTTTCGTCACCGTCCGGGTCGCCGATTATCTGGCAGCGTTAATAGCCAAAGTGTGCGGTGGCAAAGTGGCCAAGGGCAAAGTAGAGGCGGTTTCTGCGTCGCATCCCCGCAAACCCCGGATCGTTTCTTTGCGCCCGGCGAAGGCGGAAATGCTGCTCGGGGTTTCTCTCAAACCCGCTGGAATTGAAAAACTTTTCGGTAGCATCGAAATCAAATCCGTCGGACGCGACGGCGACGCTTTGCGTTTCGAAATCCCCGGCTTCCGGGGGGATTTGGGACGCGAGGTGGATTTGATCGAGGAAATCGCCCGCCTCATGGATTACAACTCCATTCCGCCCGCCTTGCCCGTTTTTCCTCTTCGCGCCATAGCCTTACCACCGGGAGAAGTATTGGCGTCGGAAATTCGCCGCCTCCTGCGCGATCTCGGATTATGCGAGGCGATTTCATTGCGGTTCACTTCCAAGAAGGCCCTGGATCGGCTTCAGCTCCGCGAAGGCGATCCGCGCCGGGATTTTGTGCCCTTGCGCAACCCCATTTCCGAGGACTGGGGAATATTGCCCACGACGCCTTTGCCCGCCTTGCTCCAGGCCTTGGAGCGGAATCAGAACATGCAGGAACCGGATGCCCGCCTGTTTGAAATCGGCCGGGCTTTTTTCCGGCGCGAGCGGAAAGGCGAACGGGATTCCGGCTTGCGCGAGGTAGTCGTATTGGGAATTGCCTTGATGGGGGAATGGAAGGAATGCCCTTGGGACGGAAAGTCCGGTAACTTGGATTTCGCCCGTATCAGGGGCGTCGTGGAAAACTTGTTCGAAGGATTGCGATTTGATTTGAAATGGAAATACGGATCCCAAGTGGGTTTCCTGCACCCCGCCGAATCCGCGGAGCTTTTCGTATCCGGAGTTGAAGCGCCCGTGGCGGTTTTGGGGACCTTGCATCCGGGAGTGCAGGCCGGTTTCGGATTGAAGCTGCCGGTGGCCGTGGCCGAGATCCGGTTGGACGCGCTGCTCGCCGCTCCCCGTCGCCCCGCCCGCTTCGAACCGTATTCCATACAGTCCGCCGTGACGCGCGACGTGAACGTCGTGGTAGAGGAAAAGGTCCGCCATGAGGAAATATTGGCGGCCTTGCCCAAGGATTTGCCGCATTTGCAGGAAGTGCGCCTCAACAGCGTTTACCGGGGAAAAGGCGTTCCCGAGGGGCAAAAGGCCTTGCATTACAGTCTCATTTACCGGCATTCCGAGCGTTCGCTGACCGACGAGGAAGTGAACGCCGTGCAGGAGCGGGCCAAGGCGGGATTGCTGAAAAATCCCGCCATCCGCATCAAGTGACGGTTTAGTAGGTTAGGAGGAACGTGGAAACCGGCGAATTCGAAACCTTGGCCAAAAAAGTGGAGTTGGCCGCGTCCTTGATCGAGAGCCTGAAGCGCGAATGCGAGGAGCTCAAGTCCGAATTGCACGGCGCCCTGGAACGGGCCGGGAAACTGGAAAAGGATCTCAGCTCGAAATCGGAAAATATTTCGGTGGCGGGCGAACGCATCCGGGGCCTGGTTTCGCGCCTGGAGGCGGCGCTGGCATGACGGCGTTGCAATCCCTCAAGGTGAATGTCGGCGGCGAAGCCGTCCAGCTCCGGTCGGATCAGTCGGCGCAGGTGGTGGAGCGGGTGGCGGGCTATTTGAACGGCCGTATTGAGGAAGTTGGAAAAGGGGCTGCGGGTTCCGATCGATTCCGGGTTTTGGCGTTGGCTGCTTTGAGTGTGGCGGGAGAGGTTTTTGAATTGCAATCCAAACTGAAGGAGCACGATAAGGCAAAACACCGCATGTTGGTGCAGGCCAAGTCCCTGACCGAAACCCTGGATCGCGCGTTGACGCGGGCGGGATGAGGTCGGTAAGAATGGGCCCTGTCGCTCGCGTCATGCGTCTCGACTTTACAAACCTTGAAATGAACAAGCTGGGTTCTCCGGCCGTCTAGCGCAAGCCCCCTCGAGGGGAAGCGCGAACCGATCGGGGCTCGCAATACCTTTTCAATTGCAAGGTCCGAGACAATGCGCGGTCAGTCGGCAGGGCCCTTTCTATTTTCAGTTACATGCATTCCCCCGTTCAGAACACAGCGCCCAAGCATATCGTTTTTTACGACGGGGATTGCGCTTTATGCGCCGGGATGATGGGGAAAATCGCGGGCTCCTCCCGTTCCGGGAAATTCGAGTTTTGCGATTTCACGCAAGGCGCCCTTCCCGGCGGCATCACCCGGGCAGCCGTCGAAAAGGAAATCCACGTTTTGGGTGGGGACGGAAGGCTCTATAAAAACGCGGATGCGATTTTGAAAATCCTGGAAGAATACCGGGGTTGGGGATGGCTGTCGCTGGCGCGGAAATTTTCATTGACGCGCCGATGGCTATGCCGGAGCTACGATTTCATCGCCGCCCGTAGGAAGCGCTTCCTTTTCAGCCACGCCCATCGGGTTTTCCATGGAAATGAATCCGGCGGATTCACCGAACCGGGTGAGCGGGTGGTTGTTTAGCTTTGCCATTCATTCCGATCCGAGGGTTTTCACATGGTTATTCTCATCGACGGAAAAAAAACGGCCCAAGAGATCCGCGTGAAACTGAAGGCGCGCGTGGAAAAGTTGCGCGCAGGCGGAGTGGTTCCCGGCCTCAGCGTGACTTTGGTGGGGGAGAACGCCGCCAGCCAAGTGTACGTGTCCGCCAAGGACGCCGCGGCGAAGGAAGTCGGAATGCAGGCCTGGACCCACAAGCTTCCGGCTGCGATTTCCGAATCCGATTTGCGCGCCCATCTCCTGCGCCAAAACGCCGATCCGGCCGTGCATGGCATCCTCCTGCAGCTTCCCTTGCCCAAGCTTCTCCCCGAGGAAAAGCTTCTGGGCCTGATCGCCCCCGAAAAAGACGTGGACGGATTCCATCCGGTCAGCCTGGGCAATCTCATGCTGGGCCGACCCGGCTTCAAGCCGTGTACGCCCTGGGGCGTGCAAATGCTTTTGCGGCAATACGGGATTTCCACGCGCGGCAGGCATGTCGTCATCGTGGGGCGATCCAACATCGTGGGCAAGCCCCTGGCCAACCTCATTCTGCAAAAAGGCGAGGGCGCCGACGCCACGGTCACGGTATGCCATAGCGCCACGCCGGACTTGGCGTATTTCACCCGCCAGGCCGACATTCTGGTGGCGGCCATCGGCAAACCGGAATTCATCCGCGGCGACATGGTGAAGGAGGGCGCTACGGTGATCGACGTGGGCGTTAACCGGGTGGAAAGCCCCGCGTCCCCGAAAGGTTATCGCCTGTGCGGGGACGTGCATTTTGAGTCCGTGGCGCCAAAGGCATCGGCCATTACGCCGGTGCCCGGCGGCGTGGGACCCATGACCATCGCCATGCTTTTGGCCAATACCCTCTGGGCCGCGGAAAACAAGGCCGGCGCGGGTTCGGCGGATCCGCTTTTTTAATATTTTGGCCTTCACCACGGGCGTTCCTTCGGGGGCCCGCCAGCCCCATGATCGCGGAAAAAACCCAAACCGCCTCCAC
>JBGPFT010000248.1:0-3943 GCA_041483475.1 Fibrobacteria bacterium
GGGATATCGCATGGGCGCGTTCGATTCCCTGTTGCGATCCGGGTGGTTGGGAGCTTATCTGCGCGGTGACGGAGCGGAGCGTTCCCGACGAAGCGATGCCAAAACGGGACCCGATCCGCGTTGGGACGCGCGCGAGGGTTTGCCCTGGCGGATGGATCCTTCCTCCCGGAAAAGCCCCCTGCCCGAATGGCTGCGCCAACAAGTCGGAGCGGGTTCGCAGCCGGGGCACCCGTTGCAATCCTGGGCTTTGGCCCGCCTGACGCGCGAAGCCCCCGATGCCGAGGCCGTGCGCGGCAACGGGACGATTGCGGTGGCCTTTCAATTGATCGCAACCGCCACCGGAACGCCGACCTTGGCGATGCCGGGAAATCTACAGGCCCTGGTCAAGGCCGGCGCTTTTCCGGTAGGGGGAATGCCGTTGGAATGGCGAAGCGCGGAACCGGTTTCCGGCGGTAAGCCGCTGGTGGAGCATTGGCCTTTTCGACCTGAACGCATCTTAACCCTGCCGACTGTTTCGCCGGTTGATTCCAGTGATTTTTCCGGCGCGGTGGCTTCGGGCTATGCGGAAGGCTTGCGCGCCCTGGACTCCTTGCGGCCATTCCTCCATTCGATCGCGGCGCCGGGCGATCCGATCCGGCGCGGGGAGGAAGCCAGGCTTTGGTCCGAGGCTTTTTTGGATCCCGAGTCCGGGGATCCGCAGCTTTTGCGCCAGCGTTTGCGTTTGACGACCCGGGAAGGAGATCCGCAGCGATGGATTTCCGGGATTTTGCGGGACGGTTTCCATTCGGATTTGGACGTGGAATGGTTGCCGCCGGCCCGCGCAGGGTACGAGGAGGGTCTGCTCCTCAGCGCGCGCGAGCATGCGCGCCTAGACGTCAAGGCGGGGCTGGTCTATAAAACGCTGGGACAATCCGTGGCCCGGCAATTCCCCGAAGGGTTGCTGTCCCTGGCCTGGTCGCAACCGCATGAGTTTCCCTACCAGGTGGAAGCGGCTTTTCTGGCGGGAGGGATTCATTCCGGGCTGGGCGGACAATTCCTGGTGGAGCCTTCCTGGATTTGGTGGCTGCGCTTTTCCGCCCAGGAAATGCTGAGCCTGCACCGTTTCGCTCCGCCGGACGCGGGCTGGCGCAGGGCGGGCGCGGATTCCCTTTCCTGGCGGGAGGAGCGTAGCGCGATCCGGGCCTGGTCGGGACCTTCTCCCCGCCGCACCCTGATCGCGGAGATCAGCCGGTTGAATTTGCGGGATCGGAAACCCCTCCCCGACACCTCCACCCGGGAATTCCAGTCCGTGGACTTCTCGCTGCGACTGCGGCTGCGCACGGGTCCGGAATCCCCCGTGCGCGGAGGGTTGGAACTTTCCTCGACTTACCGCGATCCCTTGGAACTGGATGGCCCGGTGCGCGCGCCCTATGCCTTTCATCGCGGCGAATTCGAGGTACAATGGAGCGCCTGGGAGGCTTTCGGAAGGGGCCAATACGCGAATCGGGGGGACTCCGCCAATCCCGATCGCTATGACTTGTGGATGAGAGGTTCGGCGCGGCCGCTCAGCTTCGGGGGCGAAGTGTGGATGCCGTCCTGGCAGCACATGCGTTTCGCCGTCCTGGGCGGCGGACTGAATTTCGCCTGGAAGGGGATGGGTTTCCGTGGGGTGGGTGGGGAGACTTTTTTCGAGAGGGCCGACGGGGTCACCGGAATCGGGCATGCGGCCCAATTTCCGTTTTGGGAGGCCGGGATATCCGTTTCCTCCCCGCTGGGCCCGTGGCGCCTGGCCTGCGGCGGCTTCGACGGCTTCGGCCCCTTCGCGGCGCTGCAATGGGGCCATAGCCTCGATCTCGAAGGCGTTTTCGAGGACGCGGAGATGTGAATATCTTTTTCCACATGGCGAAAGAGAAAAGCGAAAATCCCCCCTTGGTCGGCGTCATCATGGGCAGCAAGTCGGATTGGGAGATCCTGCGCGAAGGCGTGAATCTTTTGCGCGATCTCGGCATCCCCTGCGAGGCCAAGGTGGTTTCGGCCCATCGGACTCCGGAGCTGGCGGTGGAATACGCGCGCACGGCGGAATCGCGGGGCCTCGAGGTCATCATCGCGGCGGCCGGCGGTGCCGCGCATCTGCCCGGGGTGATCGCCGCCTTCACGACTTTGCCGGTGATCGGTTTGCCCATGGCGTCGAAGCATCTGAAAGGGTTAGACTCGCTTTTGTCCATCGCGCAAATGCCCGCGGGCGTTCCCGTGGCCGCCATGGCCATCGACAATGCGAAGAACGCCGCTCTCATGGCGGCCCGCATCCTGGGCGTGAAGTTTCCAGAATACCGGAAAGCGGTGGCGGCCTACGCCGAAAAACAGAAGCGCGAGATCATGGCGCAGACCCTCGAAGGCGCCTGAGTGTCGTTATCCGCTTGATTTGAAACCAGATAGTCCGTTTTTCCCGCAGTTTTTCCTTGACGCGAATGTTCACCATTTTGCGGATTTTCAGAAAAAAAATCAATGCCGGCCCCCCTGCCGGAAAATGCCGGAAACCTACCTTGGGAGCATGGACGTGCAAACCTACGATGCCACCCAGACCCTCGCCGACGAATTGATCGGGGAGATCAAGCGGCTGTTCGCGGAAGGGAAGCTGGCGGAATTCGGGGCTAGGCTCAAGCAGGCGGGCGCCAGCCTGCCGGAAGGTTGCAGCCTTTCCCTCAATTTCTCGGTGGAGGTTTTCGATCCGGGCCGGGACAAGGCGCTGAAAACCAGCGACGCGGGTCTGGCCTTCGATCGCGAAAATCCGCCGCATGTCCTTACCTACGCTCCCACCCCGGCCCGTTATGTGGTGGACGGAGCCATCCGCAAGGTTCCGCATGACCATTGTCCCCATTGCTGGTCACGCTGGAATTTCAAGTCCCGCTTTCCCGAAT
The DNA here is from genome assembly GCA_041483475.1 of Fibrobacteria bacterium. Taxonomy (GTDB): domain Bacteria; phylum Fibrobacterota; class Fibrobacteria; order UBA11236; family UBA11236; genus UBA11236. The sequence continues at coordinate 2,898 of JBGPFT010000248.1, forward strand.
GCCCCACCTGCGGTTATCGGATGGGACGCGAGATCAAGCTGCTGCTGGACTCCGACGTCTGCCCCCATTGCGAAAACAGCAAGATCTCCTTCGCCCACCCCCGCTGCGAGGCCTGCGGCTTCGTCGTCGATCGCAACCTGGTGGCTTGGGGCTGATTAGGAAACGCTCCCCTTCACGGGTTTTCTTTTCGGAACGCGTTTCTCCGGAGGCTTTGGTTTTGGCTTCGGCGGCGCCGGTTTGATCAGCAATTTGGCGGGCAGTTCGAAAATTTCTTCCGGCGCTCCCAAAGCTTTCTTCAACGCCACGTCCCGATCCCAGGGATTGGCGATGCGGGAGATTCCCCAAATCTCGGACGGCGAAAGCGAAAAGGGGAAATAATACGGGGATACCAACTTGGTTTGGATGAGTGGATAGTCCGTGCCGTACAGCAGCCGACCTTTCGCCTCGGGGCGGGCCAGCACCTTGGCCAGGAGGCCAAGCTTGTTGATTTGGGTGAGCGAGGATATGTCGGCGTAGAGGTTGGGGTATTTCGGGAACATCGAGAGCAGGCGCTCCATGTTGTCCTGCCCTTCGTTTTCCCCGCGCGTGGCCGCATGCGCCGCGATCACGGTGACTCCCAGGTCCAGGGCCAGGCGGAGGCGACGCGGATCGCACAGTTCGTCGCGCGCGGTTTTGAAGCTGCCCTCCTTGCCGGTATGGGCGAGCAGGGGAAGATCCAGGCGCTTCAGCGCGCGGTAGTACGGGATGAAAGCGGAGTCCGCAGGGTCGAAAAGTTGGATGCTGGGGATCCATTTCACCAGCACGGCCCCGTTCCGCTTGGCGTTTTCCAAGCGCCGGATGGCGTCGGGCCGCTTGGGATTAACGCTGGCCCCGTACAGCAGGCGGGAATGCTTCCGGATCTCGCGTATCACAAATGCATCGGGCACATAGATCTGGGTGCGGTTGGTGTCCAAGTCCCCACTGGAGCCGATGACGCCGTCGATGGCCAGGACAACGGCGGCTCCCACGCAGCGGGAGGAATCCAATTGCGCGGCGATGCGGTCGAC
>JBGPFT010000249.1:0-3918 GCA_041483475.1 Fibrobacteria bacterium
CGGGGATTGCGCAAGTTGGGGCGGCGGAATTCCGCGCCGCCCGCCTCCGCTCCATCGATTACCGTGCTCATTGCCGCCCGCGATGAGGAGCATAATTTGCCCCGCGTGCTCGATGCGCTGTTGGCGCAGAATTACCCGGGGGGGGAATTTGGGATCGTGGCGGTGGACGACCGTTCGCGGGACGGGACCGAATCGATCTTAAGGGACTATGCGGCAAAAAATTTCGGCCACATGGTAGCCGTGAAGATCGATGCCGTCCCGCCCGGCATCAGCCCCAAGAAACACGCCTTGCAGCGCGGATTGGAATCCGCCCGCGGCGAATGGATCGCCACCACCGACGCGGATTGCGGGATGGGGCGGCGTTGGTTGTTCTCGCTGAGCCGGGAATTCGCCGAACCGGCGGGAATGGTTTTGGGCTTTACCTGTTACGAGGAGCCGGAAGGAGGATTCGACGCCGGAGGCGGGGCGCGGGCGCTGGAGTTCGCGTCTTACGGCATCGTCTCGGCCGCCCTGGTGAGCCTGGGATTTCCCGTACACGCCAACGCCAACAATCTCGCCTATCGCCGCCAAGCCTTCGACGAGGCCGCGGCTTTTCAAAAGCATGGACATGTCGTCAGCGGGGACGACGATTTCGCCCTTCAGGAAATCCACGCCACGGGCCGCTGGGACATCCGTTTTTGCGGCGACCCGGACGCATTGATGCGCACGAGTCCCCCGGATTCCTGGCGTCATTTCTGGGAACAACGGAAGCGTTGGGCTAGCAAATGCGGCCTTTACCGGCCCAAACAGGTGGTTTTTCTCGCCGGCATTTTCTCTTTCTACGCGTCCATCCCCGTTTTACTCGCCTTGGGTGGTTGGGACGCCCGCTACGCCTGGCTGGGCTTGGCTGGATTTTCCCTGAAAACCGCCGCGGACCATGCCGTGATGCGCCGCGGACTCGCGACTTTCGGGCTTTCGCCGCTGCTGCGCTTCTTCCCCATCACGGCGCTGCTGCACATTCCGCTCATCCTGGCGGCCGTGATCGCGGGAAGCTGGGGCGGATTCACCTGGAAAGGACAAAAAATGGGCAGGAAGATGCCGAAAACGCCATCGCCCCTCAATCCCTTCTCCCGTTCCTAAGCCGGATCGATTTTTCCGCGCCACCAGCGTATATTACCCGACGAAACCACTAACCTGCAAAAAGGAGCCTATATGGGAAACCGATCTTTAGGGGCAGCCGTCCTTCTGACGATTATGGCTTGCGCCGATCTGTATTCCGCTCAGACCAGCTTCAAGGGATATGTTTTCGAGGCCTATGTGATTAAAGCCAGCGGCAAAAAATATAAGGAATTCAGCGAGAAGAACCAGACCGTGCTTAAAGTGAGGCCGAACGAGGAGTATTCCATCGTCGTAAACAATCCGCTACCGGTTCGGATCGCCGCGGCGGTATCCATTGACGGGCTCAACTCCATTGACGGCAAGCGAACCAACCCTCGAAACGCGCGCAAATGGATCATCGAGCCGAACTCTTCCCTCACGGTGGCAGGCTGGCAAACCAGCAAGAAGTCATTGCGAAAATTTCTTTTTACCGAACAATCGGAAGCCTTTGCGCAATGGCGCGAAAATAAGGAGGGCAAGCAGTTCACCAAGAATCTGGGCGTCATCGGGATCGCTTTGTTCTGGAACAGCGAAGAATTGGAGATGGCGCTGCATCCGCCGCAACCCTTTGTGGATGACTCCAGGCGGGACAAACTGGCGATCGAAAGCGCTCCGAAATCGGCCCGTAGCGCCGCGGCGCCCAGCGCGGCAAACAAGCCCGAGGCCGTTGCGGGCACGGGGATGGGAAGACAGCAACAAAATTCCGTCACTTCGGTCGAATTTGTGGATAACGCAGGCATGTATTCCGTAAAGGATGTCCTGAAAATATTTTATGAATTCGCCCAAGACTCCGACGAACCGGTCCCGTTCGTCGACGACGATGAGGATGAAGGGCGCTTCACGCCCGAAATGACGAAATAAGCGCAAGCAATTGCCGGCGTTTATTCCACCACTTCCAATTTCGCCCTTACGGTTCCCTTCCCCGTCATTACCAGTTCCTTCGCCGCGGCTTTTGACACGTCCAGAATGCGGTCCTTGGCGAAAGGTCCCCGATCGTTGACCCGCACCATCACGCTTTTTCCGTTTTCAAGATTGGTGACGCGCAACCGGGTTCCGAATGGAAGCGTCCGATGCGCGGCGGTCAATCCGTTCATGTCGAACCGCTCCCCGCTGGCGGTTTTTTTGCCGTGAAAATCCTCGGCGTAATAGGAAATCATCCCTTCCTCACCGGATCCGATGCGGGCCGGGGCGATCGGTTCCGCGGACCCTTTAGATCCGCGAGCGTAACTTCCGGTTTCGCGACGATACTCGCCGCGATCGGGAAAAGGACGAACGGAGCACCCGGAGAGAAATAGTCCCGAAAGAATCAGGAGGTCAATACTGATCGACGTTTTCGTAATTCGGTTCCAATTCTTCCTTGTGCGGTTTTCCGGACGGCTCCGCGGTATCGGCCACGGCCGTATCCGTCGCCGGCATGGGCCGGGGTATTTCATGGCCGGCTTCGGAAGTTCCGGATTCCGGCATGGGCACGGGCGTGGCTGCGGCGGGCGGTCCTTTAACACTAGGAGGAGCAACGGATGCCCCTGCAGCCGCGAGTTTTCCCTCCGCGATGCCCGCGTAAATGGTTCCCTTGTATCGGGATTGCAATTCCCGGTAATCCGCTTTGGCGGAATCCAGGATGCCCACGGACGCGGAATCGCGATGCCCCAAATCCTCATGCAGGCAAGCGATGACGAATTGCGCCTGGGCCGCCTGACGGGTACCGGGGTAGCGTTTCACCACTTCGCGATAAGCCGGGACGACCTTGCCCTGCAAGTCTTCGCCACCGAATCGCATCTCTTCCGCCGTCAGGAAAAGCGCATGTGCCTTGTCCTCGTCGGTTTCCACGGTCGGTTTCAACCCGAGGTTCTTTTCCGCCTGTTTCGCCCATTCGGTGCCGGGAAAATGCTTGAGGACATAATGGTACTGGGAATCGCTTTTCACCGTATCCCCGCGAAACTCCTCCTGAATGAAGGCCCGGGCGTAGGCGGCTCGCACCGTGTACGCGCTGTCGGGCTTGGGGCTTTGCACGATTTGATCCAGCCGGGTCAAGGCGCTGTCCACCTGCGCCAATCGGAACAGGAACAACTCGGCGATCATGAATTCCTGGTAATGGGGTTGGGTGGAATCGGGCGGCGGGGCCTTGCGCAATTCGGTCAATCGCGAAAGCGCCTGGGATTTTCCCGCCCCCAGGCGTCCGTATTCGAATATCTCGCCGACCGCAGCCGCCGAATCGAAAAAGGCGCGGGCGGAATCCTCCCGGTGGAATACGTTCAATTCATGATCGCCGAGGCGGTAATAGGCCTCGGCCGCCGGGGCGGTTTTCGGGGACAGCGGAGGAACTTCGTGATACAGCGATGCCGCAAGTTTCCAATCCCCCGCCCCTTCGACGCCCCGGGCCAGAAGCAAACGCAATTCGGCGCGGAAAGGATAAAAGGCCTTGCGTTTCGCCAAGTCTTTGGCCTCCGCGATCCCTTCAGCGAAAAGGCCCTGGCGATAAAGGCAAAGCAGCGCCAACTTTTCGTTGCGATATTGCAGCCGCGTCTGCAGGGACCTCCGTTCCTCGGCCAAGGCATGCGCGCGGGCCCGGTCCCATTGACCCAGGTCGAAGGCCAGGCGGGCGGCCGCCCAATGCGCTTCGGCACGGGCCTCCTGTGAAAGCCCTTTTTCCGCGAGCAACTTTTCATAGAATCCCAACGCCGCATCCTTGGAATTTCCGTCGACCTCCATTTGTGCCGCCAAAAGCAGGGCTTCACGCCGAATGTTCACGGAAGGGTTGCGCGCCAGGATTTCTTCGATCAC
>JBGPFT010000250.1:0-3899 GCA_041483475.1 Fibrobacteria bacterium
CCGCGGAACCAAGCCAGCCGATCGGGATCGTTGTCGGACACGGCGACAACCCGAAGGTTGATCGGCATTTCCTGCAGCGCGAACCAACGGGCCCCGACCCCCGCCATTTCGCGGCCCATCAGCCCGCCTCCGATGATTCCCAACCTGAGTTCGATCACGCCGGCTCCATGGCAACGTTCAGGCAACGCCGCGAACGCGAGTGGAAAAGGCGGTTGAGGCGATGTTCCTTCATGGGGCCTCCTTCATGTGCCGGCCGTCCCGTTAAAACGCCAGCCCCAAGGCTTTGATCAGAAGATCCACCGCCGTGGCGGCGGTTTCGCGCGCGTCCACCGAGCCCTTGGCCACGCTGAGGCGGACGCTGCCGTTCCCGATTGAACGCAGGGCTTCGGGCAAGCTGTCGTTCAGCAAATGGAAGGAAAGATCGGCGTCGACGCGATAAGGGATGTTTCCGCCCCGCAGCACCTGGGTCCAGGCGGATTTCGAGAAAATGGGATTGTCCAGCCGTACGGGAAAAACGACGTCCAAATCCGCGCTTCCCCCGCCCGCAACGCGGAAAGCGGAAATGAAGGCTTGCGCTGCCGGAGCGGAGCCGGCGGTGTCCTGAACCCGAAGCCGCGCGGCGGCTCCGTCGAAGGCGGCCGGATGCGCGTTGGGATTCCTGGCCCGGATGCGGCAGCGCACGTCCACCCCGTATTTGCCCCGCGCCGCAGCGTTGAAACTCAAAAGGTCCCGCGCCACTTCCAAAGTATTCCGCGGGTAGGCCAAACCGCTCACGTCCAGGCGCTCGAAGCCGAAGTTCACGGAAAGGATGTTCAGCCTCTCGCTCAAGGACTGCACGAAAGCGCAAGCGGAAAAACCCAGGGCCGCGACGACGATCAGCGGGAAAAGCACACGGCGCAGGGAAAGGTTTTTCATGGGGTTTCCGGTTTCGGCTCCGGGATTTCCATTCTGGGATCCCGGGCGGTATGCCTAAGGTACAACGCGCCCAGCGGGGGCAGCGACAATTCCAGCGAATGGGGAAAATGGTGCATGGAAAGCTCCTCCGAATGTTTCCCACCCAGGTTTCCGATGTTTCCGCCCCCATACAGCTCGGAGTCGGTGTTCAGGATTTCCCCGTAGAACCCGGCCAAGGGCACGCCGATGCGGTAATTGTGGCGCGGCACCGGGCTGAAATTGAAGACGCACACCACGGTTTCTCCGCCTTCGGCGGCGGAAGCCCGCCGCAGGAAGGACAGCACGTTCTGCTCGCGATCGTGAAAGTCTATCCATTGGAATCCCTCATCGGTGAGGTCGAGATCGTGCAAGGCCTTTTCCCGTCGGTAGGCGAGGTTGAGATCGCGCAGCAGCAAATGCAAGCCGCGGTGCCGGGGCTGTTCGAGCAGATGCCATTCCAGCGACCCCTTCACGTCCCATTCGTTCCATTGGCCGAATTCCAGGCCCATGAAATGCAGCTTCTTGCCCGGATGCGCGTACATATAGGCGAAGGCGACGCGCAGGTTGGCGAATTTCTGCCAGTCGTCGCCGGGCATTTTCCGGGGCAACGAACCTTTGCCGTGCACCACCTCGTCGTGGGAAAGCACGAGCAGGAAGCGCTCGGTGAAGGCGTAAGACATCTCGAAGGTGAGTAGATCCTGGTGATGGCTCCGGTAAATCGGATCCTTGGCCAGGTAGCCCAGGAAATCGTGCATCCATCCCAAATTCCACTTGTACTGGAAGCCCAATCCATTCCGATCCAGGGGATGGGTGACGCCCGGAAAAGCCGAGCTTTCCTCGGCGATGATCAATCGGTGGGGAAATCGCTGCTGGATGACCCCGTTCAAATGCTTGAGAAATTCCACCGCCTCGCGGTTGATGTTGCCGCCCTCGGGATGCGGCTCCCATTCCCCGGCCTCGCGGCCGTAATCGAGATAAAGCATGGAGGCCACCGCGTCCACGCGCAGGCCGTCGACGTGGAATTCCTCCAGCCAGTACAGGGCGTTGGCAACGAGGAAGTTCGAAACCTCGTGGCGTCCGTAATTGAAAATGCGCGTGCCCCATTCCGGGTGCTGGCCCTTGCGGGGATCCTCGTGGGCGTAGAGCTGGGTGCCGTCGAACAGATCGAGCCCGTGCAGGTCGGCGGGGAAATGCGCCGGCACCCAGTCCATGATGACGCCCAGCCCGGCGCGGTGGCAGGCGTCGATGAAAGCCTTCAACTCCCACGGCGAGCCGTAGCGCCGGGTGGGAGCGTAATAACCCGTGATTTGGTAACCCCACGATTCGTCCAGGGGATGTTCCTGCACGGGCAAAACCTCGATGTGGGTATAACCCAAGTCGCGGACATAGGGCACCAGTTCCTCAATCAATTCGGCATAGGTCGGGAAACCGTCGCCGGCATCGCGGCGCCGCCAGGATCCCAGATGAACCTCGTAAATGCACAGGGGCGAATGTTCCGACTGGGCCTGCGCGCGGCCGGCCTCCCAATCCGAGTCCGTCCAATCGTAGTGGGCTGAATCGGGCAATACTGAGGCCGTGCGCGGACGGAGTTCGGTTTCCCGCGCCATCGGATCCATCTTTTCGACCAGGGCTCCGCCCTGGGTATGGATCAGATACTTGTAATGCGCGCCCGGTTGGACGCCGGGAACGAAAATCTCCCAGACGCCGGAAGCGCCGAGGCGCCGCAGCATTTGGGCGCGCGGATTCCAACCGTTGAAATCCCCGATCACCGCCACACCGCGGGCGTTGGGAGCCCATACCGCGAAATGCACCCCGCCTTGGCCCTGGTGTTCCCGGAAATTTGCGCCCAGCTTTTTCCACAACTGGTAATGGGTGCCGCGGCTGAAGAGGTGGAGGTCGTAATCGGCCAGCAACGGCAAATGGGCGTAAGCGTCGTCATAGACGGCGATTTCCCCGGAATGCAAGGTGGCGCGCACCCGGTATGGAAAGAAATCGAGGCGGTCGGGGAACAGCGCCTCGAAACACCCCGTCCCCGAGGGGTTCGCGGCCGTCGTCCGTCCGTCATGCTCGATGTCCACGGCGCGGAAGGCCGGATTGAAGACGCGGATCAACCCGGACGTGCGCCCCCCGTTCACGACATGGTGATAGCCGAGCAAGGCGAAGGGATCGGCGATTTCGCCGGACTCCAGCCCGCGCAATTCGTGGGGGGAAAGAAGAAATCGGGGCATGGCCCTCACCCCCCAACCCCCTCTCCATCCTTAAACGGATAGAGAGGGGGAGGGTTGCCTTGTTTTCCGCTTTGTGTCGATTTGAGATCGTTCAGCATCTTGCGACCTTCCCCTCTCCATGCGTTTAGGCATGGAGAGGGGCAAGGGGTGAGGGTCTTGGCGGAATGGACGGGACTTGAACCCGCAACCCCTAGCGTGACAGGCTAGTACTCTAACCAATTGAGCTACCACTCCGAGTCCTGGTGGGCGTTGTAAGATTCGAACTTACGACCTTCCGCGTGTAAAGCGGGCGCTCTAAACCAACTGAGCTAAACGCCCTCGCGCCCATCCCGCCCCTTTTTCCCGTCCTTCCAAATGCTCCATGGAAGCACGACCAGGTAGGCGAAGACCAGCACGAAAGGCGCCACGTTCAGGGCCAACTTGTCGGTGGCCGGTTTGCGTCCCAGCAATAAAAATCCCAACGTCAGCAGCGCCGCGGCGACCCCGACTCCCAGGAAATTCTTCTTGCCGAAAAAAGATCGCATGTTAAACCCCTCCCGAGGGGGGAAAGATAGGCCCACCGGTGGGTTTAATCAAGGTTTCCCCGCCCCATCCCTCTCATAGGCCTTGATCACCTCGCGCACCAACCTGTGACGCACCACGTCCTCGATCCCCAATTCGATTTGGGCTATCCCCTCGATGCCCGCGAGGATTTTGCGGGCATGGGCGAATCCGGAGCGCGCATCCCGGTCCAAATCC
>JBGPFT010000251.1:0-3875 GCA_041483475.1 Fibrobacteria bacterium
GACCCGACCGTCACGCCCTACAGGATGAACAAGGGGGCGAGGACGAGGGTGATCGTGGAGAGGAGCTTGATGAGGACGTGCAGCGAGGGGCCGGCGGTGTCCTTGAAGGGATCGCCGACGGTGTCGCCCACCACCGCCGCCTTGTGGGCATCCGAGCCTTTGCCCCCGCTCACCCCGGTTTCGATGGTTTTCTTGGCATTGTCCCAGGCCCCGCCCGTATTGGACATGAAAATCGCCAGGGCCACGCCGGAAGCGGTGACTCCGGCCAAAAATCCGGTCAGCATGGGCACGCCGCCCAGGAATCCAACGGCCACAGGCGAAAGAATGGCGAGCAAACCCGGCAACAGCATTTCGCGCAGCGCGGAGCGCGTGGAAATATCCACGCAGCGGCCATAGTCGGGTTCGGCCCTCCCCTCCAGGATTCCAGGAATGGTGCGGAATTGGCGGCGCACCTCCTCGACCATGGCGAAAGCGGCGCGGCCCACCGACATCATGCACAGCGAGGAAAAGAGATAGGGCACCATGCCTCCGAGCAGGATGCCGGTCAGCACCATCGGATCGACGATTTCCACGCTTTGGATGCCGGTTTGCGCCTTGAAGGCGGAAAACAAAACCACCGAAGTCAGGGCCGCCGAAGCCACGGCGAAGCCCTTGCCGATGGCGGCCGTGGTGTTGCCGACGGCGTCGAGCTTGTCGGTGTTGACGCGCACTCCCGGCGGCATTTCCGACATCTCCGCCAGGCCCCCGGCGTTGTCGGCCACGGGACCGAAAGCGTCGACGGCCAGTTGGATTCCCAAGGTGAGTTGCAACCCGATGGTGGCGATGGCCACGCCGAACAGGCCGGCCTGCCAATAGCTGAGCAGCACGGCGGCGGCCATGGTGACCACCGGCAACGCGGTGGAGACCATGCCCACACCCATGCCGGTGATGAGAGTGGTGGCGGGTCCGGTATCGCAGGCCTTGACGATGGCGTTCACGGGCGCTTTGCCCGTTCCGGTGAAATACTCGGTGAACAAACCGATGAGGGTTCCTCCCGCCACGCCGATCACCGTACACCAGAAAAGATTGCCGGCGTCGGCCCCGCCGTTGAAAGTGGCACCCCCCAGGCAACCGCGGAATATGGGATAGCTGAACAGGGCCGCCAAACCCGCGGCCACGAAGGTGCCTTTGTTCAAGGCCGCTTGCGGGGATCCGCCTTCGCGCACTTTGACGAACCCCATTCCCACGGCGGAGGCGATGACACCGCCCGCCGCCAAAACCAGGGGCAGAAGGCATAAGCGGATTTTCAAGGTTTCGGAGGCGTCGGCGGCCACTCCCAGAATCATGCAGCCCAGCACCGAGGCCACGAACGATTCGTAGAGATCGGCCCCCATGCCGGCCACGTCCCCCACGTTGTCGCCCACGTTGTCGGCGATGGTGGCCGGGTTGCGCGGATCGTCCTCGGGGATTCCGGCCTCGACCTTACCCACCAAATCGGCGCCCACGTCGGCGGCCTTGGTATAAATGCCGCCGCCCACGCGCGCGAACAAAGCGATGCACGAGGCCCCCAGCGCGAAGCCCGAAAGGATGGGCAAGGAATGCGCGCTGAAATTCGCGGCGTCCCGGCCGAAAAAATGGATGGTGGAGAACATGACGCAGGAAATGCCGAGCAAGGCCAAGCCCATCACGCTCATCCCCATCACGGATCCGGCGGTGAAAGACACCTTAAGCGCTTCGTTCAAACTCGTGCGCGCCGCCCAGGTGGTGCGCATATTGGCCTGGGTGGCCACCTTCATACCAAAAAACCCGGCCAGGCCCGAGCAGGACGCGCCCACCAGGAAGGTCACAGCCTCCCAACGGAGCATGCCGCGATTTCCCAGGAGCAACAGCAGGGCGGCCGCGATGGCGAAAGGGAAAAGCACCTTGTACTCGCGGGTGAGGAAGGCCATGGCGCCTTTGGCCACGTAACCGCCGATGCGCCGCAGCCGCTCGTCGGGTACTTCCAAGGCGGAAATCCAACGGGATTTCCACACCGCGTAGATGAGGGCGCAAAGGCCGCCGACCACGCCCAAAAGCAACGGGAGTGCTATGTTGAGATCCATGCCATCGCATGATAAGTATTTGAGCCGCGCGGTACAACGATGAATCCCGAAAAAAAAATCGGTTTCGTATTCAACGGCGATTCCGACGGGATCATCGGCCAACATCTCCTATTGCTTTCGGGAGTAACCCCTTCGATACGGGTGACCGGGCTCAAGCGCGAAATCGCCATCCTGAACCGGCTCCCGCCCCTGGAATCGGCGGACATCCGCGTCCTGGACCTCAATCTCGGAGCCAACCGCGCGGCGTTGGAGGCCCTGCTGAAAAAGCCCGGAGTCGCGGTAACCTGGTACGATCACCACGAACCCGGGGAAATCCCCGAAAGCCCCCGGCTGAAAACCCATATCCATACGGCTCCGGGAACCTGCACGGCGATCATCGTCCACCGTACCTTGCCCGGGTCGAATCTTCGTTGGGCCGCCATGGCCGCGTTCGGGGATAATCTGCCCGAAGTCGCCGAAGCCTTGTTGCGACCGCAGGGAATTTCCGAGATCGATATCGAGGCCTTGCATGAAGGCGGGGAATTGATCAATTACAACGCCTATGGAGAAACCGAGGCCGATGTCCTTTTCCACCCACTCGCCGTCGCGGAACGCATGGTCCCTTTCAAGCATCCCGGCGACTTTCTCCGGGACAGCGGACTGATCGAACCCCTACGCGTCCAGTTCAAAGACGATCAAACGCAGGCCGGTGATTTAAAACCGCTGGAAGAACGCGGTAAGGCCCGCATTTATCATTTGCCCGCGCAACTTTGGGCGCGCCGCCTGGGTTCCACCTTCGCCAACCGGACGGCGCTGCAATTTCCGGAATCCGCCTTGGCCGTGCTGCACCCGCTGCAAGACGGTTCCTTCCAGGTTTCCATCCGTTCCCCGCGCGAGCCCCGGGGATCCGGAGCTCCGGCGTCCAAACTCGCCTTGGAATTCGCCACGGGCGGTGGCCGAGCCCTGGCGGCCGGGATCAATCGGTTGCCGGTATCGGAGGTGGAAAAATTTCAGAAAAGGTTTTTCGAGGTGTATGGGGGCTAAAGCAAAACCACTCTAATTGCCTCCATCCACTCCCGGATGCAACTCCAACTCGAAAACCTCCGCGTACTCCCCTCCCCTTCCCAATTCCATTCCCGTCTGCCGATTTAATCGCAATATCCGCTCATCAAACCCATGCCCACGCGTTCGCAAATTCCGTTCGTGTTGGGATCGGTGGAACCGCAATAACTCCGCTTTCCATCGCGCCTCCTCTTCTCCAAACACCGTGTACGCATCCTCCCGCATCGCCACGGTTTTGGGATCGCGATTGAGCAGCGCCGCCACGTCCCGCGATTCCATTTTCACGACTTGGCGAAACAAACCGTAAGTCCGCCTATGCCCAACGTTCGTGTCGTTTCCATGCGGCAGGAAAACGATATCCGGCGGATGGGCCTTCCAATAGGCGCTTAGGCGCCAAGGTTCGCCAGGAACCGATCGCAATTTGCGATCAGTTCCGTGATTGAACCGATTAAAGCCTCCGTGTGACGCTGGACACTTCGTAGGCATGAATACCCCCTTATCTTAAGTCAACATGCACGCTTTGATTGACTGGAAAAAGAATGCCTTGTATACTTGTGCTGTCATTTGCTCCCCACCCGACACGCCTCCGGGCCTCGGGTGGGGTTATTTGTTTATGGGGGTAAAATGACCCCCCCCTCCGATTCTTATCCCTAATAAACCCCTTCGGACCATCGCCTTTTTCGATGGGCAGAATATTTTCCATGCGGCGAAAAGCGCCTTTGGATTTAAACATCCGAATTACGATCCCTTGAA
>JBGPFT010000252.1:0-3871 GCA_041483475.1 Fibrobacteria bacterium
CCCGGACCCGTGCGGCCGGAAATTCGCTATGCGTGGGCCTTGATCCCGTTCTCAAGAAAATTCCGAAATCGGATGGGAACGCGGCCGATCGCATCCGCCGCTTTTACGCGGAATTTCTCGAAGCCATGTCCAAGCGGCGCGTGTATCCCGCGGCCGTGAAGCCGAATAGCGCCTATTTCGAAGCCGCCGGAATTCCGGCCCTGGAAGTTTTGCGGCTGATGATCGCGGAATACCGGAGCGAAGGCATGCTCGTGATCCTGGACGCCAAGCGCGGTGATATCAGTAATTCCTCGGGAGCTTATGCCGAGGCCGCTTTCGATCGCTTCGAAGCGGATGCCGTGACCGTGGCCCCTTACATGGGCGGCGATTCGATAGAACCGTTCCGGGACAGGGCCGGAAGACGCGGGGTTTATGTCCTGGTGCGCACTTCGAATCCGGGCGCGAAGGATTTTCAGGATCTCACCGTGGATTTGGGCCAGGGCGAAAGCATGCCGCTCTACAAAGCCGTGGCCCGCAAATTGGTGGAATGGGATCGCGGGGATTTGGGCGCCGTGGTCGGCGCCACCAGTCCGGGGGAATTGGAAGGATTGGTCCGTTTCTGGCGCGAGTCGGGGAAAGAAATACCCATGCTGGTGCCGGGGATTTCCGTGGCGGGCGTCAGCGGCGGCCAGGGTGGCGACGTTGGGGAAGTGATTCGGGCCATCCGCAACGGAGGAGGCGATCCGAACCTGCATCTGTTGAATAGTTCGTCGGGAGTGAATTACGCCTACGAGCGCTTCCCCGGCATGGGAGCCGCCGAGGCGTCGTTGAAGGCCATGGAGGAATTGATGGGGGCGATGGTGCAGGCGGGGGGAAGCAAAGCGACGGTTTGATCAAGCCTCAGGGCGCAAGGGTTCGTTGGGAACCGATCCCGGGGGCGGCTGGTTGAGCAAGGCCCAGAAGGTGCCGAGCTTGCGGATGGCGGCCACGAATTCCGGGAAGTTCACCGGCTTGACCACATAGGCGTTCACCCCCAGGTTGTAGCTCTTCACCAAATCCTGCTCTTCCTTCGAAGTGGTGAGCATCACTACGGGGATGGTCTTGAGATCCGGATCGGATTTAATCCGGCGCAAAACCTCCAGTCCGTTCACCTTGGGCATTTTAAGATCCAGGAGTACGAGGATGGGATTGCCCTTGGGCCGTCCGGCGAAACGATTTTCCCGAAATAGGTATTCCAATGCCTCCTCGCCGTCCCGCAGGACAAGGATGGAGTTGGCCAGCTTGTTTTCCTTGAACGCCTCCAAGGTCAATTCCACGTCCAGTTCGTTGTCCTCCACCAGGAGAACGGGTTTCAGCACATCCATGTTTCCTCCCCATTTGTCATATCGGTAACGAAAAGTAGAAAGTCGCTCCCTCGCTCACGGCTCCCTCGGCCCAGGTTTTGCCCCCGTGCCGGTGAATGATGCGGCGTACATTGGCCAACCCGATGCCGGTGCCCTCGAATTCAGAGGCTCCGTGCAGGCGCTGGAAAACTCCGAACAGCTTGTCCACGTATTTCATGTCGAAACCGGCGCCGTTGTCGCGCACGAAATAGACGTTGAATCCATCCTCGGCGCGAACGCCGACTTCGATGCGCGCCTCCTCTTTGTCCCGGGTGAACTTGACCGCATTGGACAGGAGGTTCGCCCATACCTGCCGGATCATGGCGCGATCCCCGACGGCATCGGAAAGCGGGGCGATGTTCCAGGCGACGCGTCGCCCGGACAAATCCGGTTCCAATTCCTTGACGCATTGGGCCACGAGATCCGTGATGCTGAACCGGGATTTTTGCAGGTCCTGGCGGCTCATGCGCGAGAAGGAAAGCAGGTTCGAAATAAGATGGTCCATGCGCTTCACGGAATCGGCGATGATATCCATGTACCTGCGGCCCCCCGGATCCAAAGCCGCGGCGGATTTCGCCAACAGCAAATCCACGAACCCTCCGATATGGCGCAAGGGGGCCCTCAAGTCATGCGACACCGAATAGGAAAAAGCCTCAAGCTCCTTGTTGGCATCCTCCAATTGCGCGGTTCTTTCCGCGACCTTCCGCTCCAGATCCGCGTTCAACCGGCGGATTTCGTCCTCCGCGACCTTGCGTTCGGTGATGTCGAGAGCTACTCCGATGACGCCATCGAGTTTGCCTTTTTGGTCGATAAGAGGAGTAAGAATGCCTTGAAAATCCCGGTCTTTGAGGCGAGTCATGTAAGTCGCCGTTTCTCCCCGCATCGCCCGCTCGAGATTGGGGAGGAAATCGGGGAGATTCGCGTAGATTTCCCGCGCGGATTGTCCCACCGATTCATTTTGCTTCCGTCCCACGCCCTCCAGACCCTTGCCCATGGATAGTTGGAATCGGTAATCGCGATCCACCATGAAAAGGACCAAGGGGGCGTTGGAAAGGACGGTGGTCAGCAATTCCCCGTTTTTGCGCGCCTCCTCCTCGCTGCGGCGCAGGCCTTCCTGTACTTCCTGCGCGCGCAAATAGACCTCCACGTCCGTTGGATCGGCGGTTTCCATCGCTTTTTGCCGCTCGCCATTCTGCTGCTTGAATCGGACGAATTCGGTGACGTCCTCGACCCGGTGGATGATATAGACCAGATCCCCGTCCGCTCCGAATACCGGGGAGTTGATGGGACTCCAAAATCTTTCCTCGAATCCGCCTCCTTCGGCTTCGGGCTTGCGGATGTCGTATTTCTGCACCGCCATGGTGTCGGGAATCCGGTGGCGGATGACCCGTTCTAGGGATTCTCGCAAGTTGCGCGTGCCCGTGGCCTTCGGGTCGTCCGGATTGTCGGGGAAAACCTCGAACAGGTTTCTGCCGATGAGTCTTGTCCTCTCCGTCATGGTCGCGCGCGCGTAAGCGTCGCTCACCGCCACGATGGTCAAGTCCGGCAGCAAAATCAAATACAGGCCGGGCGCCGATTCGAAAAGCAGGCGGAAATCCGGAGTGCGGGATGGGGAAGAAACAGGAATGGACGGGGACATGCTCAACCTTTGGGCTGTCGTTCCAGGTACCGCCACGCGCTTTCCTCGTCCATCGGCTTGGCGAAGAGAAACCCCTGGCCGTATTCGCAACCTTTTTCCTTCAGGAAAGCCAGCTGCTCCGGAGTTTCAATCCCTTCGGCCACCACCTGCATCCCGAGGTTATGGGCCAAGTCGATGATGGCGGTGGCGATGGTTCCGCCCCCGTTTCCGTCGATCCGGATCACGAAGGAACGGTCGATTTTGAGGGCCTGCACCGGAAACCGATGTAGATAGCTGAGAGAGGAATATCCCGTGCCGAAATCGTCGATTTGAACGTCGATTCCCAGGCTTTTCAGGCGGCGCAGCGATTCCACCGTGTTTTCGGGATTGCGGAGGATGCCGCTTTCGGTGATCTCCAGTTTCAGCGCGGAAGGATCCAAAGCGGCGGCCCGCAGGGTCTCGTGCACCCACTCGTACAGATCCGCCTGCTCGAATTGCTGGGGGGATACGTTCACGCTGATGCTGATCCCGGCGCGGCCGGGGCGGGCCTCCCGCCATTGTTTGGCGACGCGGCAGGCTTCCCGCATGACGAAAGCACCGATGGGAATGGTAAGTTGGAGGCGCTCCGCTATCGGAATGAATTCCAAGGGCGGAACCAGCCCCTTGCGAGGATGCTGCCAACGCACCAGGGCTTCGAATCCGGACACCGCTCCCGAAGCCAAATCCACGACGGGTTGGTAGTGGACGCAGAACTGTTGCCTTTCGATGGCGTAGCGAAGTTCGTTGACTATGGACAAAAGGGCCACGGTTTGCCGGTGCATGGCGGGATCGAACATCACGCGACCGGATTTTCCTAAAGCCTTGGCATGGTGCAGGGCGTTTTCGCAATCGC
>JBGPFT010000253.1:0-3859 GCA_041483475.1 Fibrobacteria bacterium
CAAACCGGGCATCTGGTGTTCGCCACGCTCCATACCAACGACGCGGCCTCGGCGGTGACGCGCCTGCTCGATCTTAAGGTCAAGCCCTTCCTGATCGGGTCTGCCGTGCTGGGCGTGCTGTCGCAGCGGCTGGTGCGCAAGCTGTGCCCGGACTGCAAGCGCATGTCCCCTCCCAAGGCCGAGGAAAAACTGTTCCTCCCGCATCTTCCCGACAGCGTCCCCGAGGCCGCGGGTTGCGCGGCCTGCCATGGCACCGGCTACCGCGGGAGAACCGGGGTGTTCGAATTGCTAACCTTTGACGCCGCCGTGCGGGAAGCCATCATCACGGGCAAAAGCGAGGCGGAAATCCGCCGCATTTCAGGGCATAATACTATGGTGGAAGACGGCTTGGAAAAGATGCGGAAGGGAATCACCACTCCCGCGGAGTTGATCCGGGTGGCGGTGATGGAGGCGCAAACTTGAAACTCCGCATCCTCCTGGCGACGGGTTGCATCGCCACCTCTATTTTTTCGGCGCGTGCGCAGGATAATTCCGAAGGGACCGCTTCTCCGCCTTCGGAACCGGCCACCGTGGTTCCCGCTGTTGCGGAAACCGCGGCCGTTCCCGCTCCCGGTTTCGCAGCGCCCTTGCCGCCGCCGCCGAGACCCCTGGGTGCTCCGCGTCCGGCCGCTTCGGATCTGCGCCGTTTCGCGCCGCCCCGTCCGGCTCCTAAGGTCGCCGCCGCCCCCGAACCCTCCAAGGCCAAGGCGAAAAGCGCCGCGGCGGACGTGGGAAAACCCAAACTGATTGCCACCGACAGTTTGCTCAACGTCGATTATGTCGACGAGCCCATTCTCGATGTGCTGCGCTCCATCGCCACCGCTTACCGCCTCAGCATCATCCCCGACAAGGACATCGGCGACGTCAAGATCACCATCCATCTGGAAAAAATCCCCGTGATGGAAGGCCTGGACAAATTATGCCGCAGCCATGGATTGGAATTGGCCCAGGAAGGGAATGTGTGGCGCGTGCGCCGGCTCAGGGAAGCCGAGCAAAGCATGGTGCAAATCCGCGGCGGAAAATTGTATCTCGACGTCAAGAACAAATCCGTGCGCGATTTCCTCCGCGAATTCGGGGAAAAGACGGGCATCAATATCGTGCCGGGGCAGGGCTTGGCCGGATCGGTGACGGGCCAGCTCCGCAACGTCACTCCCCTGGACGGGCTTAAGGCGCTGATGGCCGCCAACAACTACACCCTGCGCCAGCGCAGCGGCGTCTATCTGGTGGAAGCGGCGGATTCCTCGGATGCGCCGGGCCCCTCCTTCGGCGGCCGCCGCCGTTTCACACCTCCCGGTTCCTCCTCGGGGTCCGGGGAAGTGGACGTGCATGACGGCAAGGTCACCTTGAATTGCCGCAATTCCGCCTTGGCGGACGTGGTTCGGGAAATTGCCGAGGAGGCCGCGTTGAATTACTCGGTGATCAGCGACTTGACCGGAACGGTGAACGCGCAAATGCGCGACGTGCCCGTGGACGAGGCCTTGGTGAATATTCTCAAGGGAACCCGTTTCACGTTCATCCGCAGCGGAGGCACCCTGTTGATCGGGGATCGAAATCCCGGCACGCCTTCCGGCCAGGCTTTGTCCGGGGCGGAATTGGTTTACCTCAAATACATACGCGCCGAGAATTTGTCGACCATGCTTCCCAAATCGGTGTCCGCCGACAATCTTCGGGTGGTGAAGGAACAGAACGCCTTGCTCATTTCCGGAACGGGCGAAGACATCCAACAGATCAAAGAGTTCATCAACAAGGTGGACTTGCCCACCCCGCAGGTGCTGTTGGAAATAGTTGTGGTTGAATACAACCGCCAGAAGGAGTCGGAGCTGGGCGTCGGCGAAGGCAAAACCGCCAACCTGGGGCCCAACTTGAACGTAGAGGCCAGCTTCAGCGGCATGCACGATCGGTTCCAGCAGGGATCTTTCCGGGGCAGCATCGGCATCCTGGCTCCCAGCTTCGATCTCGGCCTGCGCGCGCTGGAGTCGCAGAACCGCGCGCGCGTGATGGCCATGCCGAAAATCACGACCTTGAACGGCAACAAGGCCGAATTGCGGGTGACGCGCACCTCGTATTACCGCGTCAGTTCGGTGACCAAGGATGGTTTCCAGAACAACGATTACCGGGCCATCGACGACGGTATCACCATCGAAATCACGCCCTGGATCACCAAGCACGGCGAGGTGAACGTCAACGTCACCCCCAGCATCAAGACGGCGGGACAGGCCACCGAGAACAGCCCGGCCCCCGTGACCAACCGCTCCATCTCCACCAACGTCGCGCTCAAGGACGGCGAAACCATCGCCTTGGGCGGGCTCATCACCTCCCAGGAGGAGAACCAGCGCCATTTCGTGCCCATACTCGGGAGCATCCCGTTGTTGAAATATCTCTTCTCCTACCGGAAGCAGCTCAAACTCACCACCGAGCTGGTGATTTACGTGACTCCGCACGTACTCGACCCGGATCACCGGGGCGTGAATCTCGCCGAGGAATTCAAGGGCATGGAGCAGCGCGACGGGGTCGTGCGTCCAGCGGATATCATTCCGGGGGCAAAATCCGCCCCGGACAGCATCAAGAACCGGTAATCTTCAATACGCACCGATAAATCGGTTTTCCCGCTTTCCGGTACTTGATTTCGAAATTGGTCTGAATCCCGTCGGTGGGTTCCGCTGCGGCGTCGATCATCTCCAGCCAGGGCCTGCGGGCGAACAGTGCGCGGGTTGCTTGGTTGTACTCCTCGTGATCGGTGGCGAAGAAAAGTTTCGCCCCGGGAATGCAGACCCGGCGAACTTGCTCTAAAAACTCTCTCTGCATGATGCGGTGTTTATGATGCCGTTTCTTCGGCCACGGATCGGGAAAATAGACGTGGATGGCGCCGGCGCAATGGCCGGGGAGGAAATCGCGCAAGCAGGGCAGCGCGTCGCCCAGCACCACGCGAACATGCCGCAATTGCGGGCGCTTGGCCAAACGCCCTGCGGCGAGATAGGCGATTTCCGCCTCCTTTTCCAGGGCCAGATAGGGAGTTTCCGGATGTCTTTCGCAATACCCGACCATGAACGTCCCTTTGCCGCAGCCGATTTCGATTTCGATGGGAGGCGGCGCGCCGAAAAACTCCGCAATGCCGATGGGAGTGGGGTGGGGAAGATTCCCCGGAGTCAGCGCGGGCAATCCTTTTTTGTCCTTGATCAGGCGCAGGTGGTGATAATTCGAAAGATCGCGGCTGGGCGTTAATGCGCGTTGAAATTCGTAGGCCGGCAAGCCTGAGGGGTGGGGCATGGGGACGCTAAAACTAACTTTGCCCCCATGCCGTACAGCGTCGTCATCGGTCTCGAAGTGCATGCCCAGCTTTCCACCAAAACCAAAATGTTTTGTTCCTGCCGCGTGGAGTTCGGTGCCGAGCCGAACACCTTGGTATGTCCGGTATGTTTGGGGATGCCCGGCGCCTTGCCCGCTCCCAACGCCGAGGCGGTGGAAAGCGCCATTAAGATGGGCCTGGCCTGCGGCGCCGATATCGAGCCCCGGCCCATGTGGACGCGCAAGAATTACTTCTACCCGGATCTTCCCAAGGGCTATCAAATCACCCAGCAGGGCGGATCGCCCGTATACGACAAGCCCATTTGCACCGGCGGACAGCTCGAAATCGATCTCGACGGCGGCACGCGCAAGCGCATCCGCCTCACGCGCATCCACATGGAGGAGGACGCGGGCAAGGCGATCCACGACCGCGGCGACATGACCTTGGTCGACCTCGATCGCGCCGGCGTACCGTTGATCGAATCGGTGACCGAGGCCGACATCGAGAGCGCGGCGCAAGCGCACGAATACCTCA
>JBGPFT010000254.1:0-3843 GCA_041483475.1 Fibrobacteria bacterium
AGGGGAGGTGCTATGAGAATACTTCGACGCATCGCATTTTTGGCCATATTGTTCGCGGTGGGGGCCACGGTGTTCCAGAACCAGGAAAGCCTGGGACGCCCCACCGAATTCGCCTTCCTCCATTGGCATATCACCTTGGTGCTGGGATTCTGGCTTTTTTTCAGCTTCGTCGCCGGCGGCATGCTGTTCCTGCTGTTCGACGCCTGGAGAAACCTCAGCTTACGCTGGAAGGTGCGGAAGCTGGAACAGGAACTCGCCACCACCAAGGTTCCGGTTCCGCCGGGTTAAGGTGTTTCTCCTTCTCCTCGCCGCCCTGACCGCTTCCCTCGCCGCCGAAATGGACGCGGATTCATTGGTCCGCGAAGCTTCGATCCTCTCGTCCCAGGGAAAGTTGGACGCGGCCCTGGCCTTGGTGGCCGGAGCCGATTCCTCGTTGCCGGCCCCAATCGCCGGATGGCTTCGCGGCCGATTTGAATTGAAAGGTGAAAACTCCCGCAAAGGATTGGAAATCGCAGCTTCCGATTCCAATCCCGATAGCGTTTCCAGAGGCGAAGCGATCTTCCTCCTGGGGCAATTCCACTATGCCGCCAAGGCTTTCCACTTCGCCATTCCCCGTTTCCGCGAATACCTGCTTCGCTATCCCGAAGGAGCCTGGACCGATCCGGCGGCTTTCTGGATGGCTTACTCCTGCCTGGAATTCGCGCGCGCACGGCCGCAAAAGGCTGCCTATCTCGACACGGGTCTGGCTTATGCGACGCGGGTCGAGGCTCACGCGCGATCCGATGCCAGCCCCCCTACCCACCAGGGGGGGCTGGCGCCGATCCTGTCTGTCAAGGCGCGGCTGCTGCTGGCCAAGGGAGACAGCGCCGGTGCGAAGACGGCCATGGATGAAATCCGGCGCATCGGCTCTGCCGCGGAAATATCCGAACTTGGCGCCGCCTCGCGTAAACGGAATGCTACGGTCGGCGGCTTTCCGGTTCCCCCGATAACGGCAAAGGATTCCGTCGCGCCGGAATCCCTCCGCTATACCTTGCAACTGGGAGCTTTTTCGCAGTCCGCCAACGCGGATCAATTGCGGACACGCCTGCTGGCCAAGGGCGTGAAAGCCCGCATCGAGGAAAACCCCTCGGGGGAAAAACGGTTCTTCCGCGTTCTCTATGGGGATTTCGCCGATGCGGCTTCGGCCCAACAAGCCGGGGAACGCATGCTCGCGCCCCTGGGATACATGTTTCAGGTCTCCCCCACAGGCCGCTGACTTATATTTTCAACGTCCGCACGACGCATCCTCTTACGCCGAGGTGGTGAAACTGGTAGACGCGCCGGACTCAAAATCCGGTAGGGGCGACCCTGTGGGGGTTCAAGTCCCCCCCTCGGCATGCGTTCACTATCTTAACTCTTCGATCGATTGGGAAAGGAAGTCATCATGGGCAGGATACGATTCGGCGCGCTGGGCTTGGGCCTGCTCTTGGCTTTGCCGTTGCAGTTATGGGCCGTGGAAACCGAATGGGGGGCGACCACGGCGGAGGATCTCGGCATTTCCGCGGAGGAATACCAGATGGTGCGGGAAAAAGGCATGAGCCGGGGCACTCTCATGCACCTGCTCGAAGTGGGCGTCAGCCCCAACGAATATTTCAGCGAACCGTGGAAAAAACTGGGCGTGACCGAGGAGCATTGGCTGAGCGAAAAAAAAGCCGGCATGGAGGATGACGACATCAACCGGAATTTCCGCAAACAACAAACCAACAACCTGGCGCCCTTCATCGCCTTCGTGCTCCCGGGTTATTACCACTACCATACCCGCCGCCTTTATTGGGGACTGGGATTGTCCACGGCGGCCGCAGGCAGTCTGGCGTTAACTTTCCTGGACAAGGACAGGGAGGCCAAGGGATCGTTTTCCGTAAGGCCGATTTATCCGATTTGCCTGTTGGTAACCATGATTTGGAGCGCGGGAGACGCTTTTGTCCACACCCGTTTCATCGACAACCAGGAAGCGACGCGCTTCTCTTTCGACGCCACGCCTTTGCCGGACGGGGCCGCCTTGCGGCTGGCTTTGCGATTTTGAACATCCGCCATGCTCAGGGAATTGCTGAAATCCAAGATCCACCGGGCCGTCATCACCGACGCCGATCTCAATTATGCCGGGTCGATCACCATCGACCCGGTGCTCATGCGCATGGCCGACTTGCGGGAACACGAAAAGGTGCAGGTGGTCGACTTGAATAACGGGGCCCGCTTCGAAACCTATTGCATATTGGGAAAGCCCGAATCCGGGGAAGTTTGCATCAACGGAGCCGCCGCCCGCCTGGTCCATGTCGGGGATATCGCCATCATCATGGCTTTTACGTGGCTTTCCGACTTGGAATCCGAAGGATTCAGCCCCAAGGTGGTCAAGGTGGACGCAAAAAACCGGCCTTTGGACCCACTGGCCAGCGCTTCATAGTATTATATATAGGAACGGCTGCAGCCCTGAAATATGCGAAAATCCACGACTCTCCCGCTAATCCAAGTGTTTTTGGCCATGGGCTTGGCGAATGCCGATCTCGATCCGTCAACCGGCTCGACTTCCAGCGTGGTGGTGGGAAACGCGGATTTCGACTCCAAAAATCTCCTCGCGCCGGAATATCGAACTGCGACATCCGGATTATCCCTGGTGAATCCGGGCCGTTTTTCCATGCATCAAAGCTATTCCCTGTCCTTCGCCTCGGGAGGCGGAGGGTCGGCGTCCTCGGGACTGTATTTGAACACCCTCAGCTATCGCCTGGCCGATCCATTGGTCTTTTCCATGGACCTGGGCTTCTTCACCCCGATTTATTCCACGGTCCAGGGCGCGACGGGAAAAACGCCGGGTTTGGGAACTTCGCTGGTGCTTCCGCGCATGGGTCTGGAATACCGTCCCAGCGAAAATTTCACCCTGAGCCTCGATCTCGTCAACGCGGCGGACGCCTTCAAGGCCTATGGCGGTCCCGCTTTCCAACCTTTCCGGAGCCGATCCCGGTAATTTGCTCGCGCCGATTTCCATTTTCCCCGCCATCCTCGCCGCATTGTCGCTGGGCGCCTGCCGCAAGCCGGACGCCGAAGCGTCCTTCGTTCCCAATACGGGGCAAATCCAGGTGTTGAACGGCTGCGGCAAGCCGGGCGCGGCGGAAGGATTCCGCGACTATCTGACCGGGTTGGGTTTCGACGTGATCGAATTCGGAAACGCCCCCAGTTGGAATTACGAGCGCACCTTGGTCCTTTCCCGGGCGGAAACGGATCGAATCGCCGGCGATTTGGCCAAAGTGCTGGGCACCCCCCGCCTGCTCCACCTTCGGCATGACGCCGCCTTGGTGGAAGCCACGGTGATCGTCGGCAAGGACTACGAGGAGCTGATGCGAACATGGTCCCGTCGAAAACCCACAAAGCCGTAAGCGTTCCCGAAATCGCGCACCAGGCCGCCGCCGTGCTGTTCTCCAAGAAGGCCGAGGACGCGGTGTTGCTGGATCTGCGGGGCCTGAGCACGCTCACCGATTATTACCTCATCTGCACCTGCCAGAACGAGGCGCATATGCGCGGCATCCTGAATGCCACCGTCCGCGCCTTGAGCCGGGAAGGATTGAAAGCCCTGCGCTCCGAATACCATCCCGGGGTGCGCTGGGCGGTGATCGATTACGGAGATATCATCGTCCACCTTTTCGAAAAACATACCCGCGGTTTTTACTCCCTGGAACGGCTTTGGGGCGATGCCAAGTCCCTGCGCCTCAAACCCGAAGATTACGCTCCGCCGGAAACGGAGAAGGACGAGGACGAGGATGGCGACCTTTAAGCGCGATATCGCCACCGCCGTGGCAACCCTGACAGGCTTGG
>JBGPFT010000255.1:0-3833 GCA_041483475.1 Fibrobacteria bacterium
CGTGAAGATGGGGGTGAAATCCAGGGGAGTGGGGACGTTGAGCGTGTCGAGGATGTTGGCGTCCACCAAGGTCCCGTCGGACTTGAAGCTTTGGCCGTTGCGGATATAGCCGTGATAGATGCTGGTGTTGAAGTCGCGGGGATGGTATTCGGTGGAGGTGAAATCGATGCGATCGACGCCGTTGCTCCAGTATTTCAAATAGCCGTTGACATAGCCGACGTTGGCATTGCGCGTCAGTTGCCCGCCGTAAATCCAGGTATTGCCCATATCCGAGGAAATCATGGAATTCGGGCTCTTGTGGTTTTGGCGCGCGAAGTTGTAGGTGCGGTTCTCGGCCGAGAGATAGAACAGGTTGGAATAGGTGGTCGTGGTATCGGTGCCGCCCGGCTTGGTTCTCCAGTCATACCGCTGTTCCGCGCTCCAGGCGTTACCGTCGAAAATGCGGTAATAGCTGTAAAAGTCGGTATTATGCCCGGCGTACATGGCCAGGGTTCTTCCGTCGGGCCGGATCAGGAACGCGGCGGTATTGTGATCGTCGCCGGCGCCGTAGGAAATCAAGGCGTCCTTCAACACGAACATCTGGCTGCGGCCCGTGCTGAAATCGAAAAGTTCGGCGCCGACGTCTCCGTCCCGGGGCGGGCCTCCGGAGCCGGCGATGTTCGCCAGGCCGCCTACCAGAAGTTTTCCCGCCGCCACATCCACGATGGCCCGTTCGTCCTGGAACCAACTCCAGCATCCGTTGTCGTCGAATTGGATCAGGTTGCCCGCGACCAGGTCGTTGGCGGCATGGCCGACCACGAATCCAGCCAAAGTGCTCAGGGCCGACATGCGAAGAATTCCAGCGGACAATCGTTGCATGGTTTCTCTTTCAGGGTGGAATGGGGCGCGAACTCCCACGCTTGAAGCTAACGCGTTTGATCCGGGGCGAGGGCGGAAAACGCGCGGGCGCATCCGTTTTTACGGCGAAGAGTCGATATTTTCCAGGCGCTGTCCAATTTCTGCAACCCTTTTTCCGCAGCGCTTCCGGGCCGCGCCGGTTTTTTAATCTTTATCCTTCCGGAGGGCGATGGCGTGATCGCGAACAGAAACACTCTTTTTTGGCATTTCCCCGACTTGTATTACTTCGCCAAGGACCGGCAAAGCCGGTTCATCGCGGCCAATCCCGCCTTCTTGGAAATGGCGGGAGCGAAAAGCGAGGAAGCGCTTTTGGGGAAAACCGACTACGACATCTGGCTGCGCTTCCTGGCGGAGAAATACGTGAGCGACGATCAGGCGGTGATGGCCACGGGCCGGCCGCTGATCAATAAAATCGAGCTCATCATCCAAAGCGATCGATCCACGGATTGGTTCGCCACCACCAAGGTTCCGCTTTTCGATCCGGGGGGAGTCCTCGTCGGGATCGAGGGCGTATGCCGTTACCTGAAAAAATCCGGGACGCCCGTGAAGCCGGTGCTGGAAATGTCGGTGGTTTTCGATTACGTGATGGAGAATTATTCCCGAAAAATCGAGGTTCCGGAACTGGCCGCAATGGTGTCGATGTCGGTGAAGCAGTTGGAAAGGAAATTCAAGAAGGAATACGGGACCCTGCCTATGAAGTACATCAACCGCATCCGCCTGGACGCCGCCTGCCAATTGCTGGTGAAGACCCGGCTGCCCATTTCCAAGGTGGCCATGGAAACCGGGTTTTACGACAGCAGCCATTTCGCCAATCAATTCGTCAAGGGCATGGGTCTCTCTCCCAAGGAATACCGGGAAAAGCACCATGATCGCACCGTCCCGACGCTGCCGGAGCTGGGGCCGTCCCAATTGCCTCCCGCCGGGGATGACTGAGGGTTATTTCAATTCTCGGTCCAGCACGGAGACGATGAAACGCTCCAGGCTGACGGGGTAGAAGCGCGGCTCGGGGCACCAGATCACGCCGCGGTTGATCACTTCGCCCCGGCTGAGTTCGTTGAGAATCTTCTCCATCAATTCTCCGTCGGGCTCGGGAAAGGTCTCGACGGACAGTTCCTCGTTGCGGACGCGCAGGTTCTTACGCGCTCCAAAGCGGAAGGAAAATACGCGGCCGATCAAGGTGCGATCCATGAAGGGTTCGTTTTCGGGGAAAATGTCCGCGAAACGCTCATCCTGCGGATTCACCGGGATGACCAGCTTGGGGCTCACCGAAATTTTGCCCGTGAGCTTGAGGCTGCCGGGATTCCGGCCGGCGGCTTCCGGTTCGTCGTTGGGGCCCACCAAGGTGAAGGGCAAGGTGTGGTATCCCGCCACGATGCCGGTGATGGGCAGGCGGCGGAGTTCGGTGCCTTCGTAGACGCGGCGCAGTTTTTCGGGATCAGGTTCCATGGGAATCAGGGGTGACCAATTTTAGCAACACTGGGGAATTTCCAGGTCAAGGCGCCATCACTCGCCGTGATCCCGACGAAGGATCCAAGTCCGCGCAGCAGGGCCACGGTGTGGGTCCCGGGAAAGCCGGGCCTGCGCCCCGAGGAAATCGCCGCCAGGGAAGGGGTCGCGGCCCTGAGGAAGCAGGGCATAGTGGTGCGATCGCTGCCGTGATGCGGCGCCTTGAGCCTCGCCCCGCGCCAAAGGGGCCAAGTGGAGGCCAAGGCGCGCTGTCCCGGCCCCTCGATGTCGCCGGTGAACAGGGCTTTTCCGCCGGGCGTCGAGAGGAGGCATACCAAAGAGCGGTCATTGTCGGAAGCCGAGTCCAGCGAGGAGTCCGGTCCCAGCAAGGCCAGCGATATTCCCTTGCGCCGGTACAGCCAATCCCCGGCGCGGCCTTCCCGCCAGGGGATTCCGAGGCGCCGCGCCTCCGCGCGCAGGCAATTCCAGGAGACTTGCGCTGAGTCCGGGGTCGGCGGTGCCAGGATGGAGGTAACCGGGAAGTTTCCCAGCAGTCCGAAGGCCCCGCCGAAATGGTCGAGATCGGGATGGGTGAGCAGCAAGGCGTCGACGCGTTGGACGCCGCGGCTGCGCAGGAAAGGAATGATGATTTGCGCGGCGGTGCGGGGTGTGGGGCCGGCGTCGATCAGGAAAACCGCCCCCGGCAGTTCCAGCGCGGCGGCATCGCCATGGCCGACGGAGAGCAAGGTGGCGCGCGGCTCCGGTGCGAGGAACCGGTTCCATGCGGGACGGGAGATTTCCGCTCCCGTCAAGGCCGCAGTCAAGATCAATCCCAACCGCCAAGCCCCGGATCGGAACGCCGCCACCAGTCCCAACGCCGTAGCTGAGAAGCACCACAGCCATATCCCCGAGGGGGCGGAGATGGACCAAAGCGCCCCCGGAAGTCGGGCCAGGAAATGCACGCTGCCGTCCAGCAACAACGAACAAAGCCCGGTGCAGGCGCCCGCCCAATGGGCCAGCCAGGGCAAAGCACTCAGCGACCAGGTGACCAGTCCGCCGAGCAACATGGCGCTGCTGATGGGTACCGTGACGAGATTGCCGAGTATGCTCCAGGGCGAGATCGCATGGGTGGACGCGGCCAGAACGGGAAAGGTGAACAAGGTCACCATGACGCTGAGAAAAACCATTTGCGCCGCCCCGCCGATTCCGGGATGCCATGCGCCGCAACGTTTCGCCACGTCCCGGCTGGGCCCGGAACAGGCGATTAACGCCAAGGTGGCGGCATAGGAAAGCTGGAAGCCGAGGTTGAGGATGTAAAACGGGTGCAGGAAGAGATCGATGGCGAGGCTGAGACAGAAGACGTTCATCCCCGACGAGGGCTTTTCCCGCAGCACCGACGGCAGGGCGCAGGCCAGCATGATCCCGGCCCGCGCCACGCTGACGGGCGCGCCGACGACGGGGATGTAGGCGGCCGTCAAAGCCGCAGCGGC
>JBGPFT010000256.1:0-3833 GCA_041483475.1 Fibrobacteria bacterium
GAGCTTCGGCGCGCCGCCGATTTGGCTTTTCGCTCCGAGCAATACGCTCTGTGCCGGGATATTCTCACTCCCCATGCGGCCGTTCTGGATACCGCCAGCGCCCGCCTCCTGCTTTTGGCCGGTTTTTACGCCGGCAAGCCCATGGATTCCCAGGTCATTCAGCTGGCCGGAGCCCGCTCTTCCGCGCTTGAGGTGAAGACCCTGGCCGCTTTGGACCAATCCATGGCGGGAAATTTTGCGGCCGCGAAGGCTTGGCTGGACGCGCCGGGATCCTTGCCCCCCGCGCCGGTTCGCAGTTACATCGAGGCCCAGGAATTGGCGGCCGCCGATAAAACCGAGGAAGCCATAGGGCATTTCGAGCAGGCCATCAGTTCCACTTGGCCGGAATTCCGGGTCATCGCCACCGCCGAATTGTACCGGCATTTTTCCCTTACCGGAAACAGCTACAAGGCCGATCAGGTGTGGGACGACATCAAGGAAAGGGACACTTCCTCGGCGCTCAAGGAATTCCTGGCCACTCAGCTCAGCCTGCGCAGCTACGACAAGCAAGCCCGCATCCTGTACAAGAGCGTGTTCCGAAGCAACCCCGGCCGTCCCTTGGTGCTCAAGGCGCTGTGGGATGAATTGGCGGAGGATCGCGCCGACGATTTGGGCGAGCAGGTCAAAGCCTTGATGGGAGTGGATCCGCTGAATTGCGAAGCCAACCAATTGGCCATGCGTTTTAACAAGGCCCGCAACCAGAATCGCGAAGTGGTGCGCCATGGGCGCAACGTGGTGCTTTACTGCTCCGAGGTTGTGGAACCATATTTCGATCTGGCCACCGCCCTCATGAGCCTGAGCAAGCCCGAGGAAGCGCGCATCTATTTCGGCAAGTTCGTGAAGAACGGCGGGGACAAGACCCGCATCCCCAATTATATGCGTTGAAGCGGCCGACGGCCGTCCCAACTGCGCAACAGCCAGAACCCAAGAGCCACGCCGGCCGCGTCGGCGGCCATATCCATCAAGTCGAATTTTCGACCCGGCACGAAAAGCTGGTGGATTTCGTCGGTGACTCCATACAGCATTCCCAGCAGGAGCGGGAGCCGGCCGCCCTGCGTCCATTGAATCGGCGCTTCACCGCGCAGTTTTTGGCCGAATCCTTTGCGTAGGACGATCAGTCCGCCCAATACCGCGTAAACGACGGCATGGGCGGCTTTGTCGATGAAGGGGATGTCCGGCAGGGGAACCTCGTCACCGGGCAGGCTGGAAAGGAAAAATATGCAGCCCATCCACATCAAGGCGGGGATCCAACCGAGCATGTTTCCGGTTCAGGTCGGCTGTTCCGGTTCGGAACCGTTTTCCTCGGTGGGGGGACGGGCGGCCGACCCCGCCTCCGCCGCGCTTTGCGCGCGGGCGGCTTCGGCGGATTCGAGTTTGGCTAGGTCCACGTCTTCCTTTTCCGCGATGGCCACGCCGGTGACCGTGTCGTTTTCATCCAGCCGGATGACCCGGACTCCCTGGGTGTCGCGGCCGATGAGGCTGATGTCGCTCACCTGCATGCGGATGATGTTGCCGAGCCGGGTGATGACCAATATTTCCTGATCATCCCGCACGGAGGCGAGGCAAATGGCGTCGCCCACCTTGTCCCCCACTTTGAGGTTGCGCACCCCCTTGCCGCCGCGGGCGGTGATGCGGTATTCGGCGGGATCGGTGCGTTTGCCGTAGCCCTTGTCGGTGATGGTCAGCACGTGGATTCTCTGCTCCGCCACGATCATGCCGATCACGGCGTCGCCTTCCTCCAAGGTGATGCCCCGCACACCGCGGGTGCCGCGGCCGGTGACGCGGAACTCGTCCATAGCGAAGCGGATGGCCTGGCCTTGTCGCGTGCCGATCATGATCTCGTCCCTTTCAGAGGCCAAAGCCACCCGCACCAGGCGGTCGCCCTCGTCGAGATGGATGGCGTTTATGCCGCCGGAGCGTGGTCGCGAAAAGGCATTGAGCGCCATCTTGTTGATGACGCCGCGCTCGGTGCAAAGCACCAGGGAACGCGCTTCCTCGAAATCCCGGACGGGCACGAAGGCCGAAACCACTTCTCCTTCCTGCAGGTTCACCAGGTTTACCAGAGCCTTGCCTTTGGCGGTGCGGGCGGCTTCGGGAAGCTCGTAAACGCGCAGCCAATGGCATCGGCCCATGTTGGTGAAGACGAGGATGTAACTGTGGGCCCAGGCGATGAAGAGATGCTCGACGAAATCCTCGTCCTTAAGGCCGGCGCCCGTGATGCCCTTGCCCCCGCGCCCCTGGATCTTATAGGCGTCGGTGCCGATGCGCTTTACGTACCCGGAATGCGACACTGTGATCACCATGGGCTCGTTGGGGATGAGATCGAGGTAGGTGACGTCGTCGTCGGCGTCCTCGATGGCGGTGCGGCGCTCGTCGCCGTATTTTTCGGCCAGTTCGCGCAGTTCGCGGGCGATGATCTCCAAGCGGAGTTCCCGGCGCGCCAGGACGTCCTTCAGATCGGCGATGGTCTTGATTAATTCCCGGTATTCGATTTCGATCTTGTCCCGCTCCAGGCCGGTGAGGCGCTGCAGGCGCATTTCCAAAATGGCATCGGCCTGCTTCTCCGACAGGCCGAATTTCGACATGAGGCCCGCGCGCGCGGCCGGCGCGTCGGCGCTTTGGCGGATGAGCTGGACGATGGCGTCGATGTGGTCGAGGGCGATGCGCAGGCCTTCGAGGATATGGGCCCGTTCCTCGGCCTTGCCCAGGTCGAAGCGCGCGCGGCGTTCCACCACTTCGTGGCGGTGATCGAGGAAGTGGCGGATCAATTCCCGCAAGGTGAGGGTGCGGGGCCGTCCCTGCACCAGGGCTAGGTTGTGGATGCTGAAGGTTTCCTGCAATTGGGTGTGCTTGTACAAAGTGCTGAGCACCACTTCCGGAAAAGCGTCGCGCTTGAGTTCGATGATGATGCTCATGCCATGGCGATCGCTTTCATCGCGCAAGTCGGAGATGCCCTCGATTTCCTTGTCGCGCACCAGCGCGGCCATTTTCTCAAGCAAGGTGGTTTTGTTGACCTGGTAAGGGATTTCAGTGACCACGATGCGGGTGCGCCCGTTATGCTCCTCGATCTGGCTCCGGGCCCGCACCAGGAGGCGGCCCCGGCCGGTGAGGTAGGCGGCGCGGATGCCGTTGCGGCCGTGGATGATGCCGCCGGTGGGGAAGTCGGGTCCGCTGACGAAGGCAAACAATTCGTCGTCCGGAAGGTCGGGATTCTGGATCATCGCCACGCAGGCGTTCACGATTTCGCGCAGGTTATGGGGCGGCGCGTTGGTGGCCATGCCCACGGCGATGCCGGTGCTGCCGTTTACCAGCAGATTGGGGAAGGCGGAAGGCAGGACGGTGGGTTCCTTAAGCGAGGTGTCGTAATTGGGTACGAAGTCCACCGTTTCCTTGTCCAAATCCTGGAGCATGAATTCGGCGAAGCGGTTCATGCGCGCCTCGGTATAGCGCATGGCCGCGGGCGGATCGCCGTCGACAGATCCGAAATTGCCCTGCCCGTCCACCAAGGTGTAGCGCATGGAGAAGTCCTGGGCCATGCGCACGATGGATTCGTAGATGGCTGAGTCGCCGTGGGGATGGTATTTGCCCATCACCTCTCCCACGATGTTGGCGGATTTCTTGTAGGGCCGGTCGCTGAAAAGGGAAATGTTTTCCATGCCGTACAGGATGCGCCGGTGCACCGGCTTGAGGCCGTCGCGGGCGTCGGGCAGGGCGCGGGCGACGATGACGGACATGGAATAGCGCAGGTCGGAGGTGTTCATCTCCTCTTCGATGAAGGTATCGGCGATTTTTCC
>JBGPFT010000257.1:0-3801 GCA_041483475.1 Fibrobacteria bacterium
CTGGACGCGGGCGGCAACGCTGTCGGACTTCCCGTGCATGCCGTGGTGAACGGACAAACCCTGCACGATTACAGCGTGGAATGGGATCTCGGCTTGAAAGTCACTTTGACCCATGAATTTTATCACGCCATCCAGTTCACGTATACTCCCGGTATCGCCGGCGGCTACCACGCCTGGTATGAACTCTCGGCCGTGGGCATGGAAGAGCGGCTGGCCCCGGAGGTCAACGACTATTTCCAATACCTGCCCTTCGTGCTTCTCCACCACCAAACCGTTTCCCTGCTCACGCCTCCCCCCAACAGCGAAAACTACGGGAACAGCCTTTTCCATCAATTCCTGACATCGGCGCTGGGCCGGGCTTTTGATACGACGACTTGGGCAGCCTTGCGGACGAACGGAAACAACCTGTCCCAAGCACTACTGACCATGGTCCAAGCCCACGGAAAATCCTGGGACAGCTTGTACGACGATTATGCCGCGGCTCTGGCCGCCGCGGGCCGCCCCTTCAGCGGGACTGTGAGTTGCACGGATACCGCAGCCCCGATTTTTTCCCGCGATCTTCCCTGTTGGCCCTCTCCCCAATTCGATTCCATCATCTCCCCGCAATCCACGACGACATTCGCCGTCCCGGCGCTCACCTTCCGTCTGTTACGCCCCCCTCCATCAGCGGGTCCGGCTTGGGTGGAACTTTCAGGTTTGGGTACGGCGCAACGCGTCGAAAGTCTCGCGCCGGGAGGAACCCAAGCATTTCCCATATCCGGCGCGAATTTTCCCCTGGCCGCGGAAACCGGGATTAATGTGCTGTTCCTGTCCCTTCCCAACCCATCCTTCACCCAAGCCGGCCAGGCGCGTATCATCCCCGAAAGCGACCGGTTCGCCGCTTTTCCCAACCCCACTCCGCTTTCCAGCGGCATGCGTGTGATTTTTTCCGCTCCCGGCGCCGCCGCCGGACAGGCCTTGACCCTCGTCGCGGAATCGGGCCGACGCGTGGCTGCGATCGCACTCAATCCGGCCGACGGATTCTGGACCTGGGATTTACGGGACGTCCAGCGCCGCCTGGTTCCGCCCGGTGTCTACTACTACCGGAGCCCGGGGAACGCCGCGAGAACCTTGGTGGTTCTGCCCCCTTAGGCTCTTGCCGGAAGAGGACTTGATCGCCTCTTCCAACCGGCGCGTCAGGGTCGGCTCGCCGGGGGAATGATCCAAACCCTGTTTCCAGGCGGCCAGTGCCTCGTCGGGACGGCGGCTTTCCCAATACACGTTGCCGAGATTGAGATAGGCGCTGAGAAAATCGGGATCGACGGCGATGAGCCGCGCGAAGATTTCCTCGGCCTCCTTGTAATCCGCTAGGTTATAGGCCACCACGCCGGCGAGGTTGAGAACGTAT
Organism: Fibrobacteria bacterium; assembly: GCA_041483475.1. GTDB lineage: Bacteria > Fibrobacterota > Fibrobacteria > UBA11236 > UBA11236 > UBA11236. The sequence continues at coordinate 1,388 of JBGPFT010000257.1, forward strand.
TTGTCGTGCGGCTGCAATTTGCGCGCCTGCGCCAGGTAATCGCGCGCGGCGGAAAATTTCTTGTCCTGGAACAGCTTGTGGGCGAGATGGAACAGGGCGAAGGCGTAGTTCTGCGCGAAAACGGAAGTCTCTCCGCCCAGGCGGGAGCAGATGTCGTAGGCCTGCACCACCTCGAACCAATCCACGGCCCGGTCCAATTCCAACGCCTTTTTTTGCAGGCCGGCTTCCTGCAATACCAGGGCCAACCCATAGCGCGCCTCGAAGGAAAGCGGATCGGCGTCCACCGCCTTGCCGAACAGGACCTGGGCCCGGCCAAAATCGCCGACGCGATAGCAGGCCTTGGCGGATTCCAAATCGCCGCGGCAACCCGCCAACAACGCGGCCATGCACGCGGCCGGGAAAGACACCCGGCCCCCGGCATTCATGGTCCCGGATCCCCCTCCAGGCGCCGCGACAGGGCCGCGCGCAATCTCTCCCGGGCCACGCGCAGCTTGTCCTTTTCCGCCTCTGCGATGGCCCCGTCCAGAAAGCTTTGAATCCCCGCCAGGCTCATCAGCAGCTTTTGGTCCAGATCGCTTCCGGCCTCGGCGGTGATTTTCCGAATTTCCTCCATGAAGCCGCCTTCGCACCCGGCGTCCCAACCGGGTCGGGTTTTCACCGTTCCCACATCGGGCAGATCCGTCGCGGGGAGAAGTTCGGCCAAGCGCCCGCGATGCCGGGACCAGGCCGCGATCGCGTCGTGTGACATTCCCCACAGCATTCTCCGGGCGGATTCAAGGTCGCTGCGGGATAATTGGCCCGACTTCGCCGTGATAATGCGAAGAAAAACGGCATACCCCAGCATGGGATCGGGGCCCCCCCTCTTTCCTCCCCTATCGGGGGGGGCAGACCCCGGGAAAAGCCCCAGCTCCAGCATCAACAATCCCACCAAAAGACCGATGAGGCTTTCGTCGTGGGCGGATCCCTCGCCAAGCAATCCCTCGTCTTCCCGCGCCTCCGTGTTGGGCCGCAGCCGATCGCGATAGCGGAACTGCACGTCCTCCAATCCGCCCCGGAATCCGTACAACGCCAGCACCAGCGATTCCAGATCGGCGTGAAAGGAGGCGGGCTTGTCCTCGATCCCGGTTTCCAGATCGACCCAGGCCTCGGCGGAGAGCGGGAAAATCCGCTTGATGTCCTCGTTCTGCAACAGGCGCATGAGGCGCCCCAGGCAGCGGCTTCCGCCGGGCGTGAGCCCGAAGGCCAGCGCCGTGTCCAGCGCGCGCACGCGCGCGAGTTGCGCCACCAAGGCGCGGAACACCGGCGACTTCGCGGTGAGCCGCTTCCGGATCGACTGCAACACCGCGTCCCATTCCTTGAGCTGGTTGCGGGTAGGCGGGGAAATTCCAGTTTCGGATTTTTCATAGGTCATGACCGGCGGCTCGGCGGATTTGGGTTTGAGCACGGGGAAGGAGCCTGTGGCGGCTTCGCGCGCCGCCTCCCCGGCCTGGCGTATGGCCTGCATGTAATCGAAACGCGCCTGCTGTCGATCCTCCTGCACCCGCGCCGCCGAGCGGCGCTCATTGCTCAAAAGCCCGTTGAAATGGTGCAACAGGGTTTGAATCTGATGATCCTTGTGCAAATCCTGGCGCTGGACGCGGTACACGAGGGCGTCGCTGAGGGTATGCAGTCCCGGTTCGGATCCGAAGGGGGAATGCCCCAGGCGCGCGCCGCCTTCCGACACCAGTTCCAGCGCGGAAAAGTTCCGGCCCCGCAGCGCGAAGCCGTCTTCCGATAGCCGGGGCGGGAGCAGCACGGTGAGATCGGATCCGAACAGTCCCACGTTTTGCAGCCATTCCTGGAGATCCTCGTGGTATAAACCGTTGGGATCCAAAGCCAATTCCCGGATCATGGAGAAAGTGGGGTTCCCCACGCTGCGGTTGAACAGCACGGAGCGCGCCGCCAGGAAAACATCCAGTGGGCTGACTTGGAAATCCATTCTTCCCTGCCCGGCCTGGTTGACGCGCGCCGCCAGATCAACGGTTTCCAGGAAGGTGGAAAGGCATAGCGCCGGGGCCTCCTGGATGTTTCCCAGCAGGGGAAGGCGCGCGGCCCGCGCCATGAAACGGAGCAAATCAGCCATGCCCCGTCCCACCAAGGGGTCGCCCGATTGCAACAATTGCAAAAGGCCCGAGATTTGATCGGTGACGAAATTTTCGCCCTCGCGGCGTCCCGTGGTGACGCGACGCACCAAGGCGTTCAGGCTGCCGCTTTCGGAGGCGGTGACCAAGGTGGTGCGCGTCTTGTCGAGATCGGCGGCCAGTCGCACCAGGCCCAGGTAGGTGCCGGGATCGTAATCGCGACGTCCGCCCGCCAGCCGCCCCTCGACATCCATGATGAATTGATGCGAAGGCGGGTTCGAGGTGGTGGCAAAC
>JBGPFT010000258.1:0-3784 GCA_041483475.1 Fibrobacteria bacterium
CGACGTCTACAAGGCCGATCTCGAGGCCTACAAGGCCGGCTTGGCCAAGGAGACCCGATACCAGAACAATGAGGCCAAGGATTTCAAGACCTCAATCCAAAGCCGCGAGAACAGCATCCGGGAGTTCACCGACTACGTCAAAAGTTGCACCGAGAAGTCAGAGCGCTGCGCCTCGGCGCTGTATCAGGTGGCCAACCTCACCTACCAGAACGAGGAAGACGGTTTCCTGATAAAGCAAGAGGTCTACGAAAAGGAATTCCAACGGTGGGATGACCACGATCGCAAGGGCGCCGAGCCGATGGGTCCCCGTCGGGAACACAAAATCTCCCTGAAGTTGTTCGAGCGCTTCATGAAGGAGTATCCCACGCATGTGAAGGCGCCCGAAGCGCTGGTGCGAGCGGCTTTCATCGCCGACATGCAGGGGGACGACGACCGCGCCTACGAATATCTGAACCTGATGGTGACGCGCTGGCCGGAGCATCCCTTGGCCGTGCAGGCCCATCTGCGCCTGGGCGAATACTGGCTGCTCAAGCGCAAATACGCCAAGGCCATCGAACAGTACGAGAAGGTTCCCTTGGACTACCCGGGCAACGAGGCCGGCTTGGCCTTATACCATCGGGCCGAAGGTTATTACAACATGGCCAATTTCGAGGAGGCGGCCCGTTGGTACTACGAATACGTCGTACGCGCCGACGCGGGCAAGATCAAGGCGGATTTGCGCGACGAGGCCTTGTCCTTCATGGCCGCCGCCTGGGCCGATATCGACAACGGCTTCGAAGTCGCCGAGAAATTCCTGCATGAGAAGGGCGATCCTTCCTGGTCGAAGGACATCTATTACGAAATCGGGGTGAAGAATAAATTGCATGACCGCCTGGACGAGGCGGTAAAGTCCTTTCGATTCCTGCTGGATCGGGATCCCACCTATGCCAAGGCTCCCATCGCCGACATGGCCATCGTGGAAATCCTCATACTCCAAAAAAAGGCGGAGGAGGCGCAGCGCGCCCGCATGGATCTGGTCGCGCGCTATTCCGACGGCTCCGACTGGTTCCGAAAGAATTCCGGCAACCAGGAGACGGTCGAGGAAGCGAGGAAAGCCATCCGCCTGGCCATGTACACCATTCCCGTGTATTACCACCAGAAAGGGGACGATGGGCAGGGCGACCCGGACATGCTTCGCAAGGCGGAGGAGGGCTATCGCAACTACATCGATCGTTACGCGGGGGAATGGTCCTGGGAGGTGTACCAAGTCCATCAGAATCTGGCCGTGCTATACGGCAAGCTCAAGGAGAATCGCAAGGCCGCGGAGGAATGGAAATGGTGCGCGGGCGCCGACCTGAACAAGATGGGCAAAATTCCCGACGACAAGAAGGGAATGGTGACCAAGCAGGACGCGGCCTTCAACGCCGTGGTCACCATGGACGACGCCCGCAAGGCCGCGCTCAAGGAGAATTACAAGGACGACAAGGCGGCGGCCTATCAGGGCGACGAGACCAAGGCCTATTTCGAATACGTCAATTGGTTCATGGGGCTCTACGGCAGCGCGAATTCCGCCGCGGAAATAGCTTACAACGCGGCCATCATCCACTACGAGGCGAAGCAATACAACGACGCCGTCACCCATCTGAGCGACCTCATTACGCGCTTCCCCAACCATGAGCACGCGGTCCTGATACGCCGGGCTTTGGCGCAAAGCCTTTTGGAAAGCGGCAATTACGAGGAGGCGGAGAAGCAGTTCGTGATCTTGCAGAAGAAGCTTTGTCCCTCCGACAAGCAATGCGCCGAGATCAAGAAGTCCCTGGCTTCGACGCTGTTCAAAGAGGCGGAAACCCGCCGCGCGGCGCAGGACTATGCCGGCGCCGCCCAGAAGTTCCAGCAAATAGCCCGCGATTTTCGCGACGTGGACTTTGCCGACAAGGCGCTGTTCGAGGCAGGCGTCAACGCCGATTCGGCGGGGAAAACCGACGAGGGCGTTCGCTTGCTTCTGCGCATTCCCCAAGACTATCCCAAGTCCGGACTGCGCATCAAGGCCGTGCTCAAGGCCGCGGCCATCTATATGAGCCGTGAGAAGTTCAAGGACGCGGCCGAAACCTTTCTCCTGATCCAAAGGAACTTTCCCAACGATTCCCTGGCCGTCGAATCCATCGCCTGGGCGGCGGACGCGTATGAGAAGGGCCAGGACCTTCGCCGGGCCGCGCAGGCCTACGAATCGTCCTATCGCCTGTATCCGAAGCACGAGAAAACCCCCGGATATCTGTACAATTCCGGGCAGGACTACGAGAACGCCAAGGAATTCGGCGATGCCATCTCCGTCTATCGCTTGCTGGGGGAAAACTACTCCTCCAGTCAGTACGCGTTGGAAGCCTTGTTTTCCGTGCCCCTGCTCTTCGAAAAAAAGGGGGATAAGGGGAAAGCCGCCGGCGCGTATGAGGAGTTCGCCAATAAGTACGCGAACGACAAGGAGAAACTGGTCCGTGCCCATCTCGGCGCGGGCCGGAATTTCGACAGCTTGGGCAACGAAAAGAAGGCGCTGGAACATTACACCGCCTGCGTTGCCGCGCAGAAGAAGGAAGGCGGGGCGGATGTGCCTCCCGCCATGGCGGCCGAGGCGGCCTACCGGGCCGGCGACATCTACTACCGGAAAGTCAGCGCCATCCGCCTCGATGGGACCCGGCCCCAGAACGCGCGCAAAATCAAGGGAATGCAGGAGAACCTCCTCCCCTCCATCCAAAACTTCGCCAAGGCCGTGGAGTTGGCCGAGGAGGAGTGGGCGTTGCGCGCCACGCTGCGCATGGGTGACCTGTTCTACACCATCGCCAGCATTTCCGACAACGAACGCGTGGCCGGCCTTTCCGGGGACGATCGCATCAAGGCCCGGATCGGGAGCAAGGCCGGGGTTCCCACCTACCTGGACAAGGCCAAGGAGATTTACAAGAAGAATCTGGACGTCGGCCTCGGCCAGGGCATCGAAAGCCCCTGGATCGACACCACCGGCGCCCGCTTCATGGAAACCTTCGCCTTCAAAGGCAGGGCGCTCGAGGAGTTGAGCAAGCTGTTCCTGGATGTCCCCATGCCCAAGGGGATTTCCGACGACGACAAGAAGGAGATCCTGGAGCAGTTCCAACTGGCCTCGGAAGACAACAAGAATAAGGCCGTGGAAAACTATCGCGAGGCTCTGAACGTTGCGCAGACCTATTTCCTCGACAACGACGCGCGCAATCGCATCGTTTCCCGCTTGCGGGAGTTGGATCCCAATTCGCCGGAATTGCAACTGCAGGTTCCGCCTCGGCCCAAATCCACCAGGGAATCCGCCCCGTCCCAGGGCCGGACCCCTTAAGTTTCATCAAATAACCGTAATCCGGTGGTCGGGATTTCACAGGGAATTTATCTTGTCCTGGCATGGCACGGGGCGCACCCCAAAGCGTGAAGGAAATTTGTTTTAACCAAAAAGAGAGGGACCCATGGAACTGATTCTCAAAGGATTCAACGGCGAAGGAAGGTTTTACATGACGGTGATCATAGTCCTGGGGATCATCTCCCTGGCCATCATCGCGGAACGTTTCTTCTACATCTATCTGAAGTCCTCCAAAGGACGCGCCAGTTTCATGCGCAACGTCGCCCAAATGCTCCAAACCGGACGGGTGGCCGAAGCCGGGCACATGGCCGCGGGCCAGAGCATTCCCTTGGCCAAAATCGTTTCCGCCGTGTTGCAAAACAAGCCTAAGGGACAGTCCGCCATGGAGAAGGCGGTGGATGAGGTATATCTTACCAAGGCGCCGCGCATGAA